>JBMCIV010000199.1:0-3864 GCA_048616735.1 Wenzhouxiangella sp.
GGCACCGGCGGCGACGATCTGGTTCTGCTCGCGCACGGCTGCGTTGACGTCGGCGACCGTGATGCCGAGCAGGTTCATCCGCTCGGGATCCAGCCAGATGCGCATGGCGTACTCGCTCGTGCCCAGCACCTGCGCCTCGGCCACGCCGCGGATGCGGGCGACGTTTTCCACCAGGCTGGTGGTGGCGTAGTTGCTCAAAAACAGCGCGTCGAGCTCGGGCCGTTCGGAGAACAGGTTGATGCCCAGGAGCATGTTGCCCGACTGCTTGCGCACCACCACGCCCTCGCGCCGGACCTGCTCGGGGAGCTGGCTTTCGGCCAGCGTGACCCGGTTCTGCACGTTGACCTGGGCCATGTCGACGTCGGTGCCGGTGGCGAAGGTCACGGTGATCGAGGCCGCCCCGTCGCTGGTGGCAGCCGACTCGAGATAGATCATGCCCTCGACGCCGTTGAGGCGCTGCTCGATCGGGCGAACCACGGCATCGGCGACGGTCTCAGCGCTTGCGCCCGGGTAAACGGCCCGGACCCGGATCTGCGGCGGCGCCAGGTCGGGGTACATGTTGACCGGCAGCGCCTGCAGGGCCAGCAGGCCGGCCAGGGTAATGGGAATGGACAGGACGAACGCGGACTTGGGCCGGTTCAGAAAGAACTCGCTCACGGTTCTGCCCGCTCGATCGGGGCCAGCAGGCCGGTGTCACTGTCCCAGTCGTAAGAAGCGGTCTTGACGGCACCGCCGGCGCGCACCTTCTGCAGGCCTTCGACGACCACCAGCTCGCCGGGCTCGAGACCGGTCTCCACCACCGAGGCGACGCGCAGCTCGCGCTCCAGGGTGATCTGGCGCTCGGAAACCGTTTGATCCGGCTGCACCACAAGAACGAACTGGCCGAGCTGATTGCGTCGGACCGCCTGTTTGGGCACCAGCAGGGCCGGCTGCTGCTCGCGGGTTTCGATTTCCACCGTTGCGAACAGACCGGGGACGAGCCCATCGTCAGGATTGGGAAAGCGGGCGGTGATCTGGGCGGTGCCGGTGGTTTCATCGACGGCGATATCGACGAAATCGAGTTCGCCGGGCCAGGCGTAGGGTTCGTCTTCTTCCATCAGCAGGCTAATTTCGAAGGTATCGGCCGCCAGCCCGCGATTGCGCTGGCGGATCAGTTCGCGGAACTCGCGATCGGTCAGCTGGAAGCGGGCCACGATCGGGTCGGTGGCCAGGAGGCTGACCAGCGGCCCCGACGCTGGTCCCACCACATTGCCGACCGTGGCCACGGTGTCACCGACGCGACCATCGATGGGCGCGCGAACGAGGGTGTAGTCGAGATTAAGGCTGGCCTGGGCCAGGGCGGCCTCGGCTGCCGTCAGTGCCGACTGCGCCTGGCTGGCGGCATCGCGCAGCTTGTCGATATCGGCCGCTGACAGGAATCCGCGATCGGCCACCTCCAGCCCGCGCGCCAGGTTACGTTCGGCCAGCTCCAGCGCGCTGCGGCGCGCTTTCACCTGGGCTTCGGCCTGGCGCATCTGGTCGCGCAGCGGCTCGTCTTCGAGCCGAAACAAGACGTCGCCGGCGCGCACGCGCGCGCCCCGCTCGAAAAGCACCGCGGTGACCTCGGCGTTCACGCGGGCCTGGACCCGGACGGCCTCGACCGCCTCGGTCCGCGCGCTGACGCGCCATTGGCGGTTGAGATCCACCGGCCGAATTTCATAAACGCCGACACCGACGGGCGGGGGCGGCGCTGGATCCTCGGCGGACCCGCAAGCGACCAGCAGCAAACACGCGCTAACAAGCAAGGGCAGGATGAGTTTCATGGTTGTCGGATTTCCGGGGCGGGGCGGGACGGTGAAGTCGACGGATTATTGACCGGTTGGGTGACGGCGCGCTTGCCTAGCCTGCATCGCGTCTGGCTTGGGCGCTCGCCGAAAGCGCGGGCATAGTCGATCGCGAACTGTCCCGGATGACCGAAGCCGAGATCAAATGCGATCTGCTGGATCGAGGCATGGCTCTTGCCGGAAACGAGGCGCCGGCGGGCGGCGTGCATGCGCAGATTCTTGATGTGCGCCGCCGGTGAGCGGCCCAGCAGTTCATTGAAGGCATAAAACAGCAGCCGTCGACTGGCAAAGGTGGTTTCGCACAACTCGGTGATGCTGGGCGGGCGATCCAGTCGACCTCGAATCATGTCTTCGGCCCGGCGAACGACGCGGCGCCGATGGGCCAAGCTGGCTCGAAGCAGCCTTGGCGGGGCGCCGTCCTGGGCGATGGCAATCACGCGCGCGGCCAGTCCCTGGGAGCCGAATTTCGCGGCGCCGGCATGGCTTGAGTCGCACGCAAGCACGCTCTGCAAAAGCCGCTCCAGACGCTCGCTCACCTTGGGATCGGATACATGTGCCCACTGGTGCAGCAGGGTCTCGGGCTCGACCTGGTATTCGGCCTGAATGATTCGGCTGGCCTGCTCGACCGGGATCGAGACGGCGAGTTGGCAATGCCCCGGCTTGACCTGTTGAAACACCTCGCCGCCGGGATCAAGCAGCAGTAGGCTGCCTTCTTCCAGGCTTTGCCCCCGGAACCGGCCGCCGGCACAGCGTCGTGTAATCGGCGTAACCATCCAGCGATCGCGCGATCGTTGCCCCGAACACACCAGCTCCCGGTTGACGCTGCTGCTGAACACATCGCAGGAATCGACCTGAGCAATCGCAAAGTCCGCCGCCAGCGGTCCGGGGCGCGATTGGGTGATTTGCACATTGCATATCTCCCCAAGAGCGGCCTGGAGCTGTTCGGCTGAACAAAGATGGATGCGCTGAACGTGGCTCAAGCGGGGAATCTCATCAGGTGACTTGCTGCTTAAGCATCGCATGTTACTCAAACTAACAGCAACATCCAATCGATGAACAGGCAGTCGGGGACCCAAGGCGCAGGTTTTGCATTTGTTGACTTTGTCTGCGGGTCAGCGCGCGTTATGGTTGAGGATCGTGTCAGCGGAGCCGTCGAGCCGCAGGAGTTCGTAATGGCGGAAGGGACGCTGATGAGACAAGCCGTCAAGCGATGCAGTATGCAGGCTGACTTGAAGATTTCATCGCCCTGCAGTTGCCTCGTCAGTCCTTTGCTCTTTGATGTTTTTGCCAACACACGTTGAACTCCCGGCTTTGAGCGCGCGAACTCCGGTCTGGCCGATGGGTTTGGCGCTGCTTCTTGTCTTGCTGTCTGAATCGACGGCGGCCGAGAGCGCCAGCTGGACAGGAGTCTGGGACACCCAGTGGCGCAACGGCGGTGCGGTGATGGAACTGCGCCAGGAGGGCGACCGGGTCGAGGGGTCTTATCCGGGTTTCGAAGGCGTGGTGCGCGGCCGGGTCGAGGGCAAGCAACTGTCGGGCACCTGGGAGGATGCCGCCGGGGAGGGTGTGTTCACCTTCGTGATGTCCCCTGACCGGCAAAGCTTCATGGGGCGATTCGGCACCGGCGAGTGGTGGACCGGCATGCGAACCGAAACCGACATCGCTGATACCTTGTTCGGGCGGCTGGATCTTTCAAGTCCGCAGGCGACCTTGCGGTCTTTTCTTAAGGCCGGAGCCCGGGCCGGAGAGGGCCGCAGCGACCGCCTGGGTGTCGTCGTTCCCTTGCTGGACTTTTCGGCTTTCGAGGGATCTTTGACGGCCTATGACCGCATCGACCTGGCGCGGCTGCTTTTTCAAGTCATCGACCGGCTGACCTTTCGCGTCTGGGAACTGCAGCGCAACGAAGACCTCGCCGACGAGATTGAGTATGCGGCAAGCTTGACCCAGGCGGGGACCAATCTGGTCTATACCCTGCGTTTTCGTGCGTCGTCGGATCCAGACCGCGGCGGCAGGACCTGGCGGCTGGTCGTGCCGCCCGAGG
>JBMCIV010000200.1:0-3853 GCA_048616735.1 Wenzhouxiangella sp.
CGAACAGCGTCGCGGTGAACCTCTTGGAGGAGAAGCTCCGGGCCGAGGTCGAGGAGCGCCTGGCCAGCACCGAAGAACTCGATCCGGCGCTGGAGATCTCGGCGTTCTGGGCCGGCCTCCACGCCCTGGCCGAGCGCTCGCCCGCGGCCGAACGCGAGCACGCCCGCGCCCAGGCCGCCCGCGCCGCGGCGCTGGCCGAACGCCAGGGCAGCGAGCGCCTGCCGGGGCTTGCCGCGATGGCGCGCGCGGCCAGTTCGGCCAGCTGGTCGCGGGGCGAGGATCTGGCCGCGCTTTGGCATCTGCTGGACGCTTTGGTGATTCAAACCGCCGTGCAGCAGCACGACGAGATCGCTGCCCTGGTGGCGCTGATCGCGTCGATGTCAGAAAGCGATGCGCTGCGCCTGCGCAGGATCGATGAACGGCTGCCGGTGGTGCTGGCGCAACTTGAGGATGCGGCCGCCTACCTGGCCGAGCGCCCGCCGGCTCTGGATGCCGCGGTTTCCGAGCTGAGCGACGCCTATTTCCGACTGGCCCTGTTCGCGCCAGGGGCCGAGTTTTACCTCGACCAGCCGGTGCGCGAACACCTGGTTGAGGTGGTCGATGACTGTTTACCGAAACCGAACATGGTCGGTCCGCTGCCGCGCGAGGTTTTCGAGCAGTGTCCGGAGCGCCTGTTCGACCTGCTCGGGTCGGGCCTCGACAGCGAGGAAATGGTGGGCGGCAGTGGTCCGTTCGCGCCCGAGTTTCTGCGTCGCGAAGCCGATCTGCTCAGCTGGCAGCGCCCGCGCTACCTGGACGGTCACCTGAGCTGGCAGCTGCAGGCAAGCTGCGAGCCGGCCGCCTGGGTCAACCCGCTGGAGTGGTCGATCCTGGTCCAGGCCCTGGCCAGCTGGGTTCCCCAGCGGCCGGTGTTTTTCGAAACCCAGCGCTGGCGCGCTGCCATGGGCGAACTGATTGAACGCATGGAAGACCAGGAAAACGCGCGCGTGGCCTGGCTGGACTGCCTGACCGGCGTCGGCGGCCAGCGGCTTGACCCGGTTGCTCGCCTGATGATCCAGCACCGCCAGGCGCTCTCGCAGCTGGCCTTGGCCCTGGACTCGGCCTACCGGGCGTTTGTCGTCGAGCAGACCCGGCCCGGTTCGGACATCGACCTCGACGCGGCGGTCGACCAGGTCACCGGCTATCGTCCCGAGGGACTGGTCGTGCGCCCCTGTGCCGGTGGTTCGACCTGCGGCGCGCGTGCGGCGCTGCCGGTCAGTCGGGCCCTGCTCGGGCTGTTTCCCAATACCTATCTGTTGGCCGATCAGCTTGCCATCGGCTCGCTTTCGCTGTGCTACGACCAGGTTCACTGGCAGGATCGCGAAATGCGCCCGGCTCGGGCCGGAGATGACCAGGTGGCCAACTACTTCGGGCGCTTGAGTTTCGAGCTGGTGGGCGCCTTCAACGACGGTAGCGGCGAGGAGACGGTGTTTCGCCAGCGCCTGACCGCCGCCGAGCACCGTCACTACCTGTTTGCCTCAGCCAGCGAGGAAATTCTCGACCGAAGCTGCCCGGCCGGCCTTGCCGGGCAGCCGGTGGCCAGCCGGCTGCCCGAGGACCGCCCGGGCCTGGTGCCGAACCGGCTGACCTATTTTGCCGCCACGCCCGCAACGCCCGATGCCCTGCTGCTGGCCAACTGGGAGCAGGGGGCGGAATGGCGCGACTGGTTTGTTACCGCCGATCGCGTCGACATTCTCGACCAACCGCGCCCGGCGGTGCTGCAGGCGCGGGTGCAGGCCGAGCTGGAAGCCTTGGTCAGCCGCCGCGAGCGCACCATCGCCGCGCGCCTGCTCAGCGAAACGGCAGACGATCCCCTGGCTGCGGCCATGGCGGCGGTTGCCGACACGCGCATGCTGATGCAGCGGGTGCTTGAAATTCATTACCCGCGGCTTCTGCGCCACGATGCGATGGTGCGCACCGCGCTCAACGGCCTGGAAGGGCTGACCGGTCACGATCAGGTCGGGCATTTTCGCGACAGCCAGCGAAGGCTTACGGCGCTGGCCGAGCAGGGACGCTTGGCGCTGGCGACGTTCGAGCAGTACTGGCAGTCGCTGCCGCTTCGCCTGCGTGAGCAGGGTCAGATCTCGCCCGAGGCCGAGCACGCCCGCAGGCTGATTGCGCGTTTGCGTGCGCTCACTCCACCTGAGCCGGCTGACGCCGAATCGTCGCCAGCCCCGTGAAGTAGACCAGCACCAGCGCGATCTGCGCCAGCGCCGGGGCGCGCGCGGCGGGGCTGGCCCAGGCCTCCATGACGCCGATCGAGAAATAGATCAGCAGCAGCAGGCCGGTCAGCACCAGGGCGCGAGGCTTGAGGCGCCAGACCATCGGCAGCGCGAGCGCCAGCGGCCCGGCCGCCAGTAGCAAGGCGGCGCCGCGGGCCGAACCCTCCGGCGGGAGCAGCCAGCCAAACCAGGCCAACTGCACCAGCACCAGGCCGAGCAGCGACCAGCGACACCAGCTGAGCCGGATCATCGCAGGCGTTGGGCCAGTTCGGCCACGCGTCGACCCAGTGCGCGGCACAGTCGGGCCTCGTCCTCGTCAAGTTCGCGATCGCTGTCCTTGCCGGCCAGGTGGCTGGCGCCGTAGGGCGTGCCGCCGCTGCGGGTGGTGCTCAGTTCGGGCTCGGAGTAGGGCAGACCCACCAGCAGCATGCCGTGGTGCAGCAGTGGCAGCATCATGCTCAGCAGGGTGGCTTCCTGGCCGCCGTGCAGGCTGCCGGTGGAGGTGAACACCGCCGCCGGCTTGCCGGCGAGCGTGCCGGAAAACCACTCTCCGGCGGTTCCGTCGAGAAAATATTTCACCGCCGCGGCCATGTTGCCGAAGCGGGTCGGGCTACCCAGAACCAGGCCGTCACAGTCCTCAAGGTCTGAGTTCTCGACCAGGGCCGGGCCGTCGGTGGCCGGCTCGCGCGCTCTCGGGTCGATGGCTGAAGTCACCGGCGCGACCGTTCGCAGGCGCGCGGCCGCGCCTTCGACCGATTCGACACCGCGAGCGACCTCGCGCGCCATGGCCAAGGTGTTGCCGTGGACGGAATGGCAGACGATGAGGATTTCGGTCACCGGCGCGTCTCCGCTGGGGGGTTTGGTCGGATAACGGGCAATCGCCCCGAGCCGGGCGGTTGTTTGAGATACTTCCGAGTCTGGGCCTGCGTGGCGGGCCGACGCAGCGTCGATCCGCCCCGGTCTTCATCGCAGCCGCGTGGATCACAATCAAGGATAAGCGCCATCAGCAACAGTTCCGATAAGTCCGAAGGCCAAAGCGTAAACGGTAAGCCGCCGCTGTCAACGGGCCGTGCGCATACGCCGCTGGAGGCGCTGAAGGATCCGCACTGGCTCAAGGCATTCGCCCGCCATCTGTGGACCCACTTTCGGGAAGACCGCAGTTTCGAGGCGGCCGGTGCGCTGAGTTATACCAGCCTGCTGGCGCTGGTGCCGCTGATGGCGGTCACCCTGGGCGTGATTTCCGCCTTCCCGGTCTTCGATCGCTGGGCCGACGAGGTGGAAAACTATATTTTCGCCAACTTTGTCCCGGCCGCTGGGGACGTGATTCATGAATACATCACCGATTTCGTCTCTCGCACCGCTGATCTGACCGCGGCCGGCACCGCATTTCTGATCGTTGCCGCGATCCTGTTGATGTCTTCGATCGAAAAAAGCTTAAACCGGATCTGGCGGGTGCAGACCCAGCGCCGGCCGACCAACCGGCTGGTGATTTACTGGGCCGTGTTGACCCTGGGACCGCTGCTGGTCGGCGCCAGCCTCGCGCTGACGTCCTATCTGGCCGCCCTGCCCGTGCTGGCCCCGGAGATCGTGCG
>JBMCIV010000201.1:0-3807 GCA_048616735.1 Wenzhouxiangella sp.
GGGAGCTGGCCGCCAAGCGCATGATCGCCAAGATGCCGACCGTGGCCGCCGCGGCCTACCGGCACTACATGGGATGGCCCAGCGCCCATCCACGCAACTCGCTCAACTACCCGGAAAATTTTCTGCACATGATGTTCTCGGTGCCGGCCGAGGCCTACGAGGTCAACCCGGTCGCCGCGCGTGCGCTGGATCTGCTGTTCATCCTGCACGCCGACCACGAGCAGAACGCCTCGACCTCAACCGTGCGCCTGGTCGGCTCGACCGGCGCCAATCCTTACGCCTGCGTCGCGGCCGGCATTGCCGCCCTGTGGGGTCCGGCCCACGGTGGCGCCAACGAGGCGGTGCTCAACATGCTCAACGAAATCGGCGACGTCAGCCGGGTCGGTGAGTACGTCAAAAAAGCCAAGGACAAGAACGATCCGTTCCGGCTGATGGGCTTCGGCCACCGGGTCTACAAGAACTTCGACCCGCGCGCGCGCATCATCCGCAAGGCCTGCCACGACGTGCTGGCCGACCTGGGCCAGACCGATCCCTTGCTGGACCTGGCCATGGAGCTTGAGAAAATCGCCCTGGAAGACGATTACTTCGTCGAGCGCAAGCTCTACCCCAACGTCGATTTCTACTCCGGCATCATCTACAAGGCGCTCGGTATCCCGACCAGCATGTTCACGCCGATGTTCGCCATCGGGCGCACCGTAGGCTGGGTGGCGCAGTGGCTGGAACAGGCCGCAACCGCGCACCGCATCGGCCGTCCCCGGCAGATCTATACCGGCCACGGCGCGCGCGACTACGTGGGCATGGACGAGCGCGGCTGAAGCGCCGGCTACATGTTGAGCAGCCGGCCGCCGTCAACGGCCAGGATCTGACCGGTCACGTAGGGCGCATCCAGGGCCAGAAAAGCCACCGCCCCGGCGATGTCGGCCGGATGTCCCTGGCGCTGCAGCGGCACCTTCTGCAGGATCTCGCGCTGGGCTTCCTCGCCGCTGTCGGCGTCGTTTTCGGGCCACAGAATCGAGCCCGGGGCCACGCCGTTGACCCGGATCATCGGCGCCAGGTCCTTGGCCAGAGCCCGGGTCTGCATCACCAGCGCGGCCTTGGCCATGGAATAGATGCTGTTGTCGGTGAGCGGCACCAGCCCGTGGATATCGACCAGGTTGACGATCGCTCCCGGCCGGCGCGCCAGCTCCGGGGCGCAGGCCCGGCTCAGGAAAAACGGCCCGCGCGCGTTGCTGGCGAAAAGATCGTCCCAATGCGCCTGTTCGGCGCGCTTGACCGGCGTTGGGTAGAAGGCCGAGGCATTGTTGATCAGCACGTCGATGCGGCCAAAAGCTGCCAGGGCGGCATCATGGATCGCCTGGGGTGCGGCAGAGTCGGCCAGATCGGCTTGGACCAGCGTGGCCGAACCGCTGCGCTCGGCGTTCAGGGCATCGACCAACTCCTGCGCCGGCTGCTCCGAGCCGCGGTAGTGCAGGCAGATACTGAGCCCGCGCTGGTGCAGGGTGCGGGCGATCTCGGCGCCGATACGGCGGGCGCCGCCGGTGATGATGGCGCAGGCGGCGTTGGTCGAAAATTCAGGCACGGCGGTCGGCTCCGGTCGAAAAGGTAGGCGCCTGAGTTTACTCGTTGCTTGTGGACACAGACGTCGCAGCACCGCGAATCGCTACAATTGCGGCCACCAAGCTCCCAGGACAAGCACACGGCATGAATCGTCCGCCGACCGCGCTGCAGCTCCCCGACCCGCCGCAAGAACTGGCCAGTCTGAGCCAGCGCCTGGGCGAGCGCATCGCTGATGAAATCCTGCGCGACGGACCCATGCCCTTTGAGCGCTACATGGCCATGGCGCTCTACGAGCCGGGCCTGGGCTATTACGTCAACGGTCTGCACAAGTTCGGCCAGGCCGGCGATTTCGTCACCGCCCCGGAGCAGGGCGGCCTGTTTGCCGCCGCCCTGGCCGGCCAGATCGACCAGATCGCCGCCGCCCTCGATGCGCCTTAAACCATCATGGAGCCCGGGGCCGGCTCGGGGGCGCTGGCGCGCGATCTGCTTACGGGCCTTGAGCGCGTTCCCCAGCGCTACCTGATTCTTGAACCCAGCGCCGCGCTGCGCGCGGTCCAGCGCGAGACCCTCGCCGGCCTGCCGGGCGAGCTGGTGCGGCGGATCGAATGGCTGGATGCCCCGCCAGAGCAAGCCTTCAGCGGCGTGATCGTGGCCAACGAAGTCGCCGACGCGCTGCCGGTGAGCCTGTTCGAGGTCACGGCCCGGGGCCTGCGCGAACGCTGTGTGCAGCTCGGCAAGACGCGCCTGGAGTGGGCGCGCGAGCGGCCGCGAGCGCGCCTGCAGCAGGCCTTTGAGCAGCTCGAAAAAGACCTGGGATACCGCTTGCCCGAAGGCTACGTCAGCGAAATCTGCCTGGACCTGCCCGGCTGGCTGCGAACCATTGCCCAACCGCTGCACAAAGGCGCGCTGCTGCTGTTCGACTACGGCTACCCGCGCCGCGAGTACTACCTGCCCGAGCGCGCCGGCGGCACCCTGGTCTGCCACTACCGTCACCGCGCCCATTTCGACCCCTTCGTCTGGCCGGGCTTGGCCGACATCTCGGCGTTCGTCGACTTCAGCGCCGCGGCCGCCGGCGGCCTGCGCTGCGATCTGGAGGTGGCGGGATTTGCCACCCAGGCCGACTTCCTGCTCGCCATGGCCGCCCACGAGGTGATCGAGCGGGCGCACGACGAGCGCGCGCGTCTGCGCCTGGCCGGCGAACTCAAGCGCCTGATCCTGCCTGGCGAAATGGGCGAGAAGTTCAAGCTGCTCGCGCTGACCCGCGCTCTGAGTTGGCCGCTGTCCGGGCTCGAAGAGGCCAACCGGCGCAATCGGCTCTGAGGCCGTGGATGACACGCCATCCTAGACTGCCGGCTCTAATTCCTGAGCCTATGCTGGACGGTGCGCTAGACTGTCTTTCAACGCTTCGGACGCTGTTCTCATGGCCAAGACTTACGACTACATCATCGTTGGCGCCGGCTCGGCCGGCTGCGTTCTGGCCCATCGGCTGAGCGCCGACCCGGCCTGCCGGGTCCTGCTGCCCGAAGCCGGCCCGCGCGACTGGAACCCGTTCATTCACATGCCCGCGGGGCTGGCCAAGCTGGTCAACTTCACCTCGCTGAACTGGAACTACCAGACCGAGCCGGAGGCCCAGCTCAACAACCGGCGCCTGTACTGGCCCAGGGGCCGGGTGCTGGGCGGCTCGAGCTCGATCAACGCGATGTGTTTCATCCGCGGCCACCGCAGCGACTACGACGACTGGGCCGAAGCCGGCAACCCGGGCTGGAGCTGGGACGAGGTCCTGCCGTATTTCATCCGCTCGCAGAACCAGGCGCGCGGTGCGTCCGATCTGCACGGCGTCGACGGTCCCTTGAGCGTCGAGGACCTGTCTTATTTCAATCCCTTGAGCGAGGTCTTCATCCGGGCCGCCGAACAGGCCGGCTTTGCCGTCAACCGCGACTTCAACGGCCCGACCCAGCGCGGCTTCGGGCTCTACCAGGTCACCCAGCGCGGCGGTCGGCGCTGCTCGACCGCGGTCGGCTACCTGCGCCCGGCCCGCTCGCGCCCCAACCTGACGGTGCTGACCGGTGCCCTGACCCTGAACGTGGAGCTGGAGGGGCAGCGGGCCACCGGCGTGCGCTACCAGCGCCGCGGGGTGACCCACATTGCCCGGGCCCGGGCCGAAGTCCTGCTCGCCGGCGGGGCGATCAACTCGCCGCAGCTTTTGATGCTGTCGGGGATCGGGCCGGCCGCTGAACTCAAGGCCGCCGG
>JBMCIV010000202.1:0-3805 GCA_048616735.1 Wenzhouxiangella sp.
CGCTCAGATGCGCTTCGTGCAAGGCAAGATCGGCGCGCGTGACGTAGTATTCCGGGCACGCGCAGATGGCTTCAAACAGTGCCGAGCCGCGGGCATCGTAGAAATACTTGCAGGGCAGCGTCCTCGGGCTGGCGGCGAGGCCGGCGAGCACGTCTTCGAGGAACTCGCTACGGCCCGGGCTGCGCGCCATCAGCCAGCATCCCGCGCCAGCCGCAAGCCGGAAAACTGCCAGCGGTCGGCCGGGTAGAAGAAGTTGCGGTAGGTGGCGCGAACGTGTCCCGGCGCCGTCGCGCAGCTGCCTCCGCGCAGCACCATCTGGTTGGCCATGAACTTGCCGTTGTATTCACCCACAGCACCCGCGGCAGGGCGAAAGCCCGGGTAGGAGGCGTAGCTGGAGGCGGTCCATTCCCAGACGTCGCCGAACAACTGCACCAGCCGACCGGAATCGGCGCTGCTGGCCGGATGGTAGCGCTCGCTGTCGGCAAAGTGCCCCTTGACCGGCTCGTCGCGCGCGGCGATTTCCCACTCGAATTCGGTCGGCAGCCGGGCGCCGGCCCACTGGGCATAGGCGAAGGCCTCGTAAAAGCTGATGTGGCAGATGGGTTCTTCGGGGTCCATCTCGCGCCAGCAGCCCAGGGTGTGCAGCATCCATTGGTCGTCGTTCTGCTGCCAGTAAAGCGGCGCTTCGATGCCGTTGTTTTGCACCCAGGCCCAGCCGTCGGCGAGCCAGAGGTCCGGGCGCTTGTAGCCACCGTCGGCCATGAATTCGGCGAACTCCCCGCAGGTGACCGGCCTGCGCGCGAGCTGGAAGTCGCGCAGCATGACCTCGTGGCGGGGCGTTTCGTTGTCGAAGGCAAAGCTCTTGCCCTCGTGACCCACGGTGACGACGCCGCCGCTGAAGTCGGCCCACCCCTGCTCGGCGGCCGGCCCCTGCGGATCGGGCCTGCGAGTCCAGGCCGGTGCCAGCGGGTTGTAGCTCAGGGCGTGCTTGAAGTCGGTCACCATCAGTTCCTGGTGCTGCTGCTCGTGGTTGAGACCGAGCACGACGGTCGCGGCAAGCTCCGGCAGTTTGCTGCTTGGCGCCGATTCGAGCAAGCGGATGACGGCGTCGTCGACCTGCTGTCGGTAGCTGCTGACCTCGTCGCTGTCGGGCCGCGACATCAGGCCGCGCTGCGGCCGCGGGAACTGCCGGCCGATGCCGTTGTAGTAGGAATTGAACAGGTAGGCGTAGTGCTCGTTGACCGGTTTGTAGCCCGGGTCGTGGGGCTTGAGCAAAAAGGTCTCGAAAAACCAGGTCGTGTGCGCCCGATGCCATTTCAAGGGGCTGGTGTCGGGCATCGACTGCAGGTTCTGGTCTTCCGGGCTCAGGCCGGCCACCATTCGATCGCTCGTCTGCCGGACCTGGTAAAACTGCCGGGCCAGATGTTCGGCATCAACGCGACCCGGTACCAGGTCATTGAAGTCCAAGGGGCCCGAACCAGCTGATTCAAATAGCGGGTGCACACTGCTCATGGGGATTTCCAGGGGATGTGAGTCAGAAACCACTGCCTGTGGTCACTTCATTCTGGCACAGCCGAATGAACTTTTCTCGACAGGCAGGCAGATCAGTCTATGCCGTACTTCTTGAGCTTGTAGCGCAATGAGCGGAAGGTGATGCCAAGCTGGCGGGCGGTTTCGGTCTTGTTGTAGCGCGCCTCCTTGAGCGCGTGCTCAAGCACCTGTCGCTCCACGTCTTCGATGTAATCGTCGAGGTTGCGATCCTCTGGCCGATGCGGAGTGGGCGCTTCGCCCTGCGGGCTTTCGTCCATGCTCAGGTCCGGGCTGTGGATGGTCTGGCCGTCGGCCAGCGTAATGGCGCGCTGCAGGATGTTGATCAGTTCGCGCACGTTGCCGGAAAAGGCATGCCGCGTCAGCCGGCTGAGGGCCTGGTCATCGAGCTGGCGAGCGGGCTCGCCCCACTGTTGAGCAATCGAGTCGAGGAAGTGCCGGGCCAGCAGAGGAATGTCCTCCGGCCGCTCGCTGAGCGGGGGCATGTGCAGCTCAATGACGTTGAGACGATAGTACAGATCGTGGCGAAAGTCGCCGGCCTCGACCAGCGGCTTGAGGGGCTTGTGGCTGGCCGACAGGATTCGGACGTCGATGCGCTGCTCGCTGCGGCCGCCGATCGGACGCAGCGTTTTCTCCTGGATGACGCGCAGCATCTTGACCTGCATGTTGAGCGGCAGATCGGCCACCTCGTCGAGAAACAGGGTGCCTCCGTTAGCGGCTTCGAAAAGCCCCTCCTTGTCGCTGTCGGCGCCGGTGAAACTGCCCTTGACGTGGCCGAAAAACTCGCTCTCCATCAGTTCCGAGGGGATGGCGCCGCAGTTGACGGCCACAAAGGGCTGCTCGGCGCGCGGGCCGAGATCGTGGATCAGGCGAGCGGCCAGTTCCTTGCCGGTTCCGGAGGCGCCGGTGATCATGACCGGCGCCTGCGAGCGGGCCAGCTTGCTGATCGTGCGGCGGACCTTCTGGATGGCCTCCGAGGTGCCGATGAGCCGCTCGGTCAGCAGCCGTGTCTCGCGGTCGCTGACCGGCGTTCGGTTGGGTTCGGTCGCCCCCGCGGGCTTATCTGCGCCGTCCGCTGGTTTGGCGCCGGCGGCGCGCTCGAGGTCATCTTCATGGATCTGCAGGGCGGTGCGAACCAGGCCCCGCAGGACCTCCAGATCGACCGGCTTGGAAATGAAATCGAAGGCGCCGCACTTCAGGGCGGTGACGGCGTCTTCGACCTTGCCGTAGGCGGTGATCATGGCCACCGGCAAATCCGGATGATCGCGGCTGATTTCCTTGATCAGGCTCAGTCCGTTGCCGTCGGGCAGACGCATATCGGTCAGGCAAAGCGCGAACGGCCCGCTGCCGGCCAGCAGGCGTCGGGCCGACGACAGGTCTGGCGCCGTTTCCACGTTCAGTCCCATGCGACTCAGGGTGATATCGAGCAGTTCGCGAAGATCCGGCTCGTCATCGACGACCAGGGCGCGCGGAGTGGCGGTATCGGTATTCATAAGCGTAGCGAGGCGACCTCAGGTGGTGTCAGTCTTGGGTTTGCCGGTATCCGAACGGGACAGGAGAATGCGGAAGCACGCCCCGGTTCGGGGAATCTGAACATATTCCAGCGGCGCCTGGTTGGCGTCGCAGAGCTGTTTTGCCAGGTAGAGCCCCAGGCCGGAGCCCTGGTTGTGGGTGGTGAAAAAGGGTTCGAAAACCTGCGAACGCTTGTCCAGCGGGATGCCGGGGCCGTCGTCGATGATGTCCAGCGCGACTTCGCGCTGGCCGCGAATCGGGCTGACGCGCACGGTGATCACCGGAAGCTCTGCGCCCTTGCTGGCATGTTTGATCGAGTTCTCCATCAGGTTCCAGACGGCCTGATGCAGTTGTCCGGGATCGATCAGCACGATGATCGATGCCGACGGCAACTCCAGCTCAAGATGGTCTTCGGCCAGATGATGATATTCGGCGAAGTCCTTTGCAATCTTGCGCGTCCAGGTCACCAGGTTGACCGATTCAACGCGCGCCCGCTCCCTGCGCGACAGTTTCAGGACGCTTTCGACGATGTCGTTCATGCGCGTGCTGTGATCGAGGATCATGCGCACCAGCTTGCGGTCCATCTCGGGCAGCTGTTCGGATTCTTTCAGCAGCTGAGCGGCGTGGCTGAGCGCGCCCAGGGGGTTGCGGATTTCGTGGGCGATGCTGGCCGACAGGCGGGCCAGCGATTGCTGGGCCAGGTCGCGCGCGCGCCGGCTGACCCCCGAGGTGTCTTCCAGGAAAA
>JBMCIV010000203.1:0-3789 GCA_048616735.1 Wenzhouxiangella sp.
TGCTCGGCAATGGCCATGGACATCTTGTACTTCTTTTTGTCGTAGCCAAAGCTGCCGGCCATGCCGCAGCAGCCGGTGGCCAGGCGTTCGGGCGCATAGCCGGCGATTGCCAGCGATTTGAGCAAGGCCTCTTCGCCGACCAGGGCCTTGGCGTGGCAGTTGCCGTGGACCAGAACGGCCTGCGAGTTGCCGGCAAAAACGCCGGCCAGGGCTTCCTGGGCATGACCGGCGACCACTTCCTCGAACAACCGTACCGAACCGGCCAGGCGCTCGGCGCGGGCATGCTGCTCTGCGTCGAAGAAGTCCAGGTACTCATCGCGCAGCGCCAGGGTTTCGGATGGCTCCAGGCCGACGATCCGGTGCCCGGCGGCCACGTGCGGCTCAAGCAGGTCGAGATTGCGCTCGGCCAGTGCTCGGGCCTGGTCGAGCAGCCCGCGCGAGATCAGGGTGCGGCCGGCGGCGAACGGCGCTTCGATCTGGACCGCAAAGCCCAGCGCCTCGAGCACGCGCACCGCGGCTTGAGCAATCTGCGGCTCGTGGTAGTTGATGAAGTAGTCGACCAGCAGCACCACCACCGGGCGATCGTTGACCGGTATCGATCCGGTCGACCGGCGGTGAAACGGCCGGGCAGCAAACGGCGGCAGGCGTCGGGCCGGATGGATCCCGATCAGGCGGTGGAGCACCCACTTGCCCAGGCGCGAGCGCATCCAGGCATTGCTCAAACCCGTAAACCGGGACGCCAGCGGATAAAGGCGCATGGGCTGGCCGTAGAAGCGATCGGCCAGGCTGGCGCCGTGCTCGCGAATCCAGCCGTTGAGAAACTCGGCCTTGAGCGCGGCCATGTCGACGCTGGCCGGGCACTCGGACTTGCAGGCCTTGCAGCCCAGGCAGAACTCCAGCGCCTCGCGCACCTCGACCGACCGGAAGCCGGCCGGGTTCTGGCCGGTAAACATCTGCCGGAGCAGGTTGGCGCGGCCGCGCGTGGTGTCTTTTTCATCCAGGCTGGCGCGGTAGCTGGGGCACATGCCACCACCGCTGAAATCGAGCTTGCGACAGGCACCGGCGCCGTTGCAGCGCTCGATGGCCTCGGCAAATCCGTTCGCTTCGCGGAAACGAAACACGGTCTCAACCTGGGCCGGGCGCCAGTCGGGGTGATAGCGCAGGTTCTGGTCCATGGGCGGGGCGAACACGATCTTGCCGGGATTGAACAGCCCGTCCGGATCCCAGATCTGCTTGACCTGCTCGAGCAGCCCCACCATCTCGGGCCCCAGCACGGTGGGCAGGAACTGCGCCCGGGCCAGGCCATCGCCGTGTTCGCCCGACAGGGAACCCCGGTAGTCGCGAACCAGCTCGGCGACGTCCTGGGCCATGGTCTTCATCTTTTCCAGGCCCTCGGGCTGGCGCAGATCGAGCACCGGGCGCAGGTGCAGCTCGCCTGAAGCCGCGTGGCCGTAGAACACGCAGTCGGTGCCGTGGCGGGCCATCAGGGCCTGAAAGTCGCGGACATAGTCCGGCAGATCGGCCACGCGTACGGCCGTGTCCTCGACGAAAGTCGGCGATTTCTCGTCCGATACCCGGCCCATCAGCAGACCCAGGCCGGCCTTGCGCACGTCCCACACCCGAGCCATCTCGTCGGGGTCGGTGAATACCGGCGCGGCCGTGGCGGTAACCAGCGCGGCGGCCGCGGCTTCGGCGCGCTGCCGCGCCTGGTCTGGATCATCATCAAGAAACTCGATGATCAGCAGGCAGTCGGGATCGCCTTTAAGAAAGAAGCGATTGCGGCGCTGGGTGCGATTGGTCCGGGTGGCTTCGAGAATATGACGATCGACCAGCTCGACCGCCGCCGGCTCCAAATCCAGTATCGCGACCGTGGCCCGCATCGCCGCATCCAGCGAATCGAAGTGCGGCACCACCAGCGCGCGATGGGCCTTGAGCGGCTCCAGGTTCAGCTCGGCCTCGACCGTGACCGCCAGGGTGCCCTCGCTGCCGGTCAGCAGCGCGGCCAGGTTGAACGGCGGGCCGCCGGGCGTGAGCGGCGCCATCCGGCACAGCAGGTCCAGCGCGTAGCCGGTGTTGCGACGGGTCACTTCGGGATGCGGAAACGCGGCCTCGATGGCCGTCTTGTGCGCTTTGAGCAGGGCCAACATACGGCGGTAGATCTCGCCTTCGCGCGATTGCAGGCGACATTTCGCCTCAAGCGCTGGCCCAGACAAGGGACCGAAGGTCGCCCGGCTGCCGTCATCGAGCAGGCAGTCCAGCGAAACAACGTGTTCGCGCGTGGTGGCGTAGGCCGGCGAGTAAGAACCCGAGGCGTTGTTGCCGATCATGCCGCCGAGCATGCAGCGGTTGGTGGTCGAGGTATCGGGACCGAACAGCAGGCCGTGGGCGGCGGCAGCCCGGTTGAGCTGGTCACGGATCACGCCGGGCTGGACCCGGGCCCGGCGCCGGTCGGGATCAATCCCGACAATCGCGGTCATGTGGCGCGAGATATCGGCGACGATGCCACCACCGGTGGTCTGACCGGCCAGGCTGGTGCCGGCCGCGCGCAGCGTGATGCCCAGGCCTTCGCCGCGGGCGCGGGTGATCAGTTCGGCCAGGTCGTCGGCATCGGTCGGAAAGCACACCGCTGCCGGTACCTCCTGGTACATGGAGGCATCGACGGCATACAGATGGCGGGTCAGAACGTCACGGTGCAGGGTCGGCATGGATTCACGGGCCTGGTCTTGGCAAAGTCAAAACCCGGCCGACCCGGTGGCGTTTTTCGCGCTAGTCGGCGAGGTTGCGCAAGGCCTTGAGCATGTCCAGGGTGCTGACGATGCCCACCACCCCGCCGTCACGAGTAACGACCAGGCGGTGGATCCGACCCTGGATCATGGTGTCGGCCATGCTCGCAATATCGGTGCTCTCGTCGACGGTGTATATGACCGAGGTCAAAATATCGGCCACGGTCATGCCGTCATCGTCGTCGACGACGTGAAACGGCCGCAGCTCGGTCTCGTCGAGCTCGTCCTCCCAGCCCTGGAGAAAGAAATCCCCGACGTGCTCGCCGCCGCGGATGGAGCTGCGGCGCCCATCGTTGGCCACGATGTCGGTGACCGATACCACGCCGACCAGCTGGCCATCCCGGCCCAGCACCGGCGCCCCGGAAATACCGTGCTCGGTCAGCTTTGCGGCCAGCTCATGGACGCTCATGTCATCGTGCACCAGCACCACGTCGGGGTTCATGATGTCTTTTGCGGTCAGTTTTCCAAGCGCTTTCATGCAGTGTCCTGTCGTTCGTCTCCCGTCCGGTCCTCGGCCAGCCGGCAAATGCCGGGCCTACCGGGAATCATGACATGGGTGGGTGGAATAGCGAAGACGCTATTTTACGCCGAACCGACGGCTCGGGGTCCGATGGCTGGAATCGCAAGAACGCAATCCCGGCCGGGCGGGATCTGCGCTACAGGCTAGCGGCGATGGCGCAGCCAGTTGAAAAAGTAAAGGCGAAAGCCGGGAATGCGCAGCAGCCAGCCGAGCCAGCGCCCGCGCTGGGCAGGATCCAGGTCGATGATGGGAACTCCCCGGGACAGCAGCACCATGGACTGATCCGACAGCGCCAGTCCGGCTGAGAGTTTGCGCAGATTGTGAAGCCCGCGGTAGTCCGAGGGCAGCTGGCGGAAGACCGCCAGCGAGGTGGCATCGACCTGCACGCCGCGCCCGCGGGCGCGAACGCTGATCGAATCCGATCCGGCCCGGATGACCAGATCGGCTTCGATGTCCAGCGGGCCGCGCATTTACTTGGCAGGGGTC
>JBMCIV010000204.1:0-3785 GCA_048616735.1 Wenzhouxiangella sp.
ACCAGCACTCGGCCGCCGCCCTTCTCGGACAGGCATTCCTTGACCCGCGAGTTGTCCTCGAAGCACTTGACCGTTTCGATCGGGCCGTAGAAGGCGGCCTTGCCGCCGTAACCGCGCCAATTAAGCCCGCTGACCACCTCCACCTGCCCGGGGTGGGCATCGCACAGATCGGGGGTGGAGAAATTCATCGATCGCGCTCCAGGTTGAATCAAGCCGGCATTATGCCTGTTGCGACGAATCTGCCAAAATGCGGCTTCGAACGTCGTGGATCGCTTTGCCGATGACCAAGCCCTTCACTCTTGTGCAGTTGTCGGACTGTCACCTGTCGGCCGACCCGAGCGCCGAGTATCGCGGTCAAAACGCCGACGTCAACCTGCGCAGCCTGCTGCCGGCCTGCCGGCTGCTGGCCCCGGACGCGGTGGTGCTGAGCGGGGATGTGGCCGAGGACGGCTCGGCCGAGGCGTATCGCCGCGCGGCGCAAACGATCGAAGGGCTGGCACCGCGCACGGCCTGGATTCCCGGCAACCACGACGAGCGCGGCAGTATGAGCGAGGTCTTCGACGCCGCCGGCTACCAGTCCGGTCCGTCGCTGGACTGGGGCGGCTGGCGGATCGTGCTGCTGGATTCGGCCGTCCCGAATCGGGCCGAGGGGCGCCTGGACGAGGCGCGGCTGGCGCCGCTGGAGGACCTGACTCCCGACCGTCCGACGCTGGTGTTCGTCCATCACCAGCCGCTCGCGGTGGACTCGCCCTGGATCGACAAGTATCCCCTGCGCGAACCGGAACGTCTGTGGGCACGACTGGATTCGCGAACGGTCAGGATCGTCGCTTTCGGCCACGTCCACCAGGCTTTCAGCGGTCAGCATCAGGGCATTCACTGCCTGTCCGCGCCCTCGACCGTGGCCAACAGCCAGCCCGGCATGGCGCGCTTCACGCTCGACCCGACCGGGCCCAAGGCGCGCTGGTTCCGGCTATGGCCCGACGGGCGCTGGTTGAGCGGCATCGTCAGTGCCGGCTAAGGCCAAGCCTTATATCTCGACCATCTCGAAGTCTTCCTTGCCCGCCCCGCAGTCCGGGCACACCCAGGATTCGGGCACGTCTTCCCAGAGCGTGCCGGGCGGAATGCCGTCGTCGGGCGCGCCTTCTTCCTCGTGGTAGATCCAGCCGCAGACGATGCACATCCAGCTTTTGAATTCCTGTTCCTCGCTCACGGATATCATTCCTCTTGTAATGCGTTACGACAAAGCGCGCTATTGTAAATGAATGCATCGGCAGCACGTTCGCGCAGGCCGGCGCTGCCACCCCAACCAAGACGACAACGGAGCCAGATTGACATGAGCCTCAGCCACGACCTGTTCGCCCGCGCCCGCGTCCACATGCCCGGCGGCGTCAACTCACCCGTGCGCGCGTTTGCCGCCGTCGGCGGCGATCCGGTATTTTTCGAGCGCGCGCAAGGCGCCCACATGTGGAGCGTGGACGGCCAGCGCTACATCGACTACATCGGCTCCTGGGGGCCAATGATCTGCGGTCATGCCCACCCCAAGATCGTAGAGGCCGTTCAGCGGGCGGCCGCCAACTCACTGAGTTTCGGCACCCCCTCGCCGGGTGAGGTCACCATGGCCGAGATGCTGTGCGAGATGATTCCGTCGCTGGACCAGGTGCGCATGGTCAACTCGGGTACCGAGGCCGCCATGAGCGCCATGCGCGTGGCCCGCGCAGCGACCGGCCGCGAGCGCTTCATCAAGTTCGAGGGCTGCTACCACGGCCACGCCGACAGCTTCCTGGTCAAGGCCGGCAGCGGCGCCCAGACCCTGGGCGTGCCGACCTCGCCGGGCGTGCCCAAGGCGCTGGCCGAACTGACCCTGAACGCGCGCTTCAACGATCTCGACTCGGTCGAGGCGCTGTTCAAGCAGTACCCGGACGAGATCGCCTGCGTGGCCGTCGAGCCGATCGCCGGCAACATGAACTGCATCCTGCCCGAGCCCGGTTTCCTGGAGGGGCTGCGCGCGCTGTGCGACCGCTACGGCGCAGCCCTGCTGTTCGACGAGGTCATGACCGGATTCCGGGTGCATCCGCAAGGCGCCCAGGGGCTGTACGGCATCACCCCGGACCTGACCTGCTTCGGCAAGGTCATCGGCGCCGGCATGCCGGTCGGGGCCTTCGGCGGCAAGGCCGAGTACATGAAGCTGGTCGCCCCGTCCGGGCCCGTCTACCAGGCCGGCACCCTGTCGGGCAACCCGGTCGCCATGGCCGCCGGCATCGCCAACCTGGAGCTGATCGGCCAGCCCAACTTCTACGAGCATCTCGGCCAGATCACCGCCAGCCTGGCCGAGGGCCTGCAGGCCAAGGCCGATGCCGCAGACGTCCCCATGACCACCGTTGCGGTCGGCGGCATGTTCGGCTTCTTCTTCAGCGACGCCGAGCGGGTGACCAACTTCGACCAGGCCGCGGCCTGCGACCTGGAGCGCTTCAAGAAATTCTTCACCGGCATGCTGGCCGAGGGCATCTACCTGGCCCCCAGCGCTTTCGAGGCCGGCTTTGTTTCCAGCGCCCATTCCCCGGCCGACGTCATCGAAACCCTGGCTGCGGCCGAGAAAGTCCTGGGGGTCATCGCCGGCTAGTGCCCACCCCGATCGCGCTGGATTCCGCCCGCCCCCGCGGCTAGACTGGGGCCGGGGCGCACGGCGGACAAACAGGATTTCGGAAACCGCACCCGACCCGCGCCCGGTCAGCGCGCTGCGTCGGCAGCCGCGCTGCGGTAGCGTGGAAGATCCACAACCATCAGGTAGTATCCAGCAGACTGCGCGCGCCCAGGGCGCGCTCGATTTGCGCCCGCAAGCTCTCGCGGCAGTTGTCTGGAACCACTGTGATGCGGTCCTTGGCCCCTTTGCCGTCGCGCACGGTCAGGCATCGTCGATCAAGATCGATATCCTTGACACGAAGGCGCAGCGCTTCGGAGATCCTCAAGCCTGAGCCGTACAGGAGGCTGACGATCAGATGATACGGCGGCGACAACAGCGCAAGAATGCTCCGAACCTCCGCACGACTCAAGACAATCGGCATTCGTACCGGCCGCTTTGCCCGCACGACGTCATCCAGCCAGGGCAGCTCCATTTCAAGCACCTCCCGATACAGGAACAGAATCCCGTTGAGCGCCTGGTTCTGCGTGGCCGCCGCCACCTGCTGTCGAACCGCAAGATCTGTCAGGAAGGCCTCGATTTCGTGTTTGCCCATCTCACGCGGATGCCGCTTGCCATGAAACAGGATGAAGCGCTTCGCCCACTGGACATACGCCTGTTCAGTGCGGTAGCTATAGCGTTTGGCCCGAATCACCCCGCGCATACGATCCAGCAACTTTTCCGCCATGGATTGCTCTCTGACCCAATTTCGGCCAGTATTGGTGTCAGGGTCCTGACTCGGCTATCGCAATCCTTCACTGATGTTTGTAGGAAATCAGCGCGCTATGAAGCGGAAGTGCAAGGTATCTACAAGCTCTGATATGAAGAAGATCGTGGAAATACAGGTAAGTGGCGGCGTTCCGACAGCGGTGCCGGGCTGCTACAGAGCAAAATGCTCGCCTGTTCGATACGGTGTCAAAACGCTGAAGATTTATTAGTTAGACATCAATATCCAATTAGGAGTATCGCTATGCGAACAACCATGAATATTGCAACATTTCTAATCATTTCGCTGATTGCTTTCCCCGGTCACGCCTGTGACGTAGATACCGGCGAACGGCAGCAGCATGTGTTTCTGTCTTGGAATGGGCAGCAGATCTCTGAGTGG
>JBMCIV010000205.1:0-3783 GCA_048616735.1 Wenzhouxiangella sp.
GCGATACTCCGTTGGCTTTTGGTGTTGCGCGTCCAGTGTGTCCAACAGGCCTTGAACCACGACTGATTCGCCGCTTCAGTCTGTGTTCAGCAAACGGGGGGCTTGAGCGCATTTAACCCCGGGCCAACGCTTTGTTGACCGCTCAGCCGACCAGACTGGCGCGCCGGACCTCCAAGAGCCTGGCGCGGTGACCAAGCGGCGAGCAAACGACTGGCAAGCCCTGTCACCGCTGGTGCTCGTGGCACTGCTGCTGCATGGCCTGGTGCGGATGCTGGCGTGGCCGCAGCTCCCGCGTGATCATCCGCATCGGGCAGGAGTTATGCGGTCGCCGGCGCGCCAACCGCCGCAGAGGAATTCAACCCCTGGACGTCGGCGGTGATCATGATCTGGCGCGACTGCGACCGCCGGCGACCCGAACCGATCGAGCGCGAAAACCCGTGGCGGCGCGGCTACGGCAAGCCGGGGATTGATGAATGACGCCAGCCGGCTTCATCCAGGGTCGTGAGTGGGGGATAATTCGTCAGGCCTTGCCGCCCGGACATCCACCCTCCAGCCTCTGGCCAGGACAATCATGCCGATGAGACTTCGCCGCGACCCGCTGATGATCGCCCTGCTTGCCGCGGTTCTTTCCGCGTCCAGCCCGGCCGCCGGCCTGACCATTCTGTACTTCAACGATGCCCACGAGATCGCGCCGGTCGACGGCGGCGTTCGCGGCGGCGTCGCCCGGCTGGCCGGGCTGATCGAGGAGCAAAGGGCGAGAGATTCGGACGTTCTGGTCTTGTTCGGCGGCGACCTGGCCGGCGGAACCCTGTTCGGGCTGATGCGCGGCGAGCCCATGGTCGAGGCCATGAACGCCATCGGTATCGACGCGGCCGGTTTCGGCCAGCACGAATTCGACCACGGCGTGGACCAGGCCCGGCGGCTGGTCGATCTGTCCGATTTTCCCTGGGTCACGGCCAACCTGACCGAAACCGACGGTAGCCCCTTTCACGGCCTGGATCGCTTCCGCTTGCTGGAGGCAGGCGGGATCCGGGTCGGTGTCTTTGGCATCACCACCGCCATGGCCACCACCCGCCATGAAGGCCAGGTGCTGGAGCAAGACGTCATCGCCTCCGCCCGCTCGGCCGTGGCCGGTCTTGAACGCGCCGGCGCGCAGCTGATTGTCGCCCTGACCCAGCAATCCGTGGCGGCGGACCTGGAGATGGTCGGCCAAGTGCCCGGCATCGACCTGGTGCTGGGCGAAGAGGTTTCCGAAACCGTCTCGCGCATCGACCATGTAGCCGGCACCTATCTGGCCCGCTCGGCCGGCAATATCTCCAGCCTGATCAGAGCCCAGTGGCTGGGAGCCGAGCAGAACGACTGGCGCCTGAGCGTGATCGCAGTCGATGCCTCGGCCCCGCAACAGCCTGAGCTTGCGAAGATGCGCGACCGCTACAGCGCCGTGCTGGAGCAACGCCTGGCCGAGCCGGTCCTGGCCGTCGCGCAAGGCTGGCGGCTGTCGCGCGCGACGGCCCGCGCCGAAGATACCCGCCTGGGCCACCTGGTCGCCGATGCGTATCGTCATGCCATGGCCAGCGACGTCGGTTTCGCAACGGCCGGCGGGCTGCGCGCCGACCTGGTCGCCGAGCCACCGGCGCTGACCTTGGCCGACCTGGCCGCCGTGCTGCCGTTCGACAACCGCCTGGTGCGCCTGCGCGCGACCGGCGCCGATCTTCAGGCGCTGATGGAGCAGGCGCTGGCCGGCCACCCGGCGCCGCGCAACGCCTATCCGCTGCTCAGCGGGCTGACGGTGCGCTTCGACCCCGAGGCGCCGCCGGGCGGGCGCGTGCTCGAGCTTGAACACGCCGGGACGGCGATTCTTCCAGAGCAGGTCCTGACCGTGGCCGTGCCGCTGTTTTTGGCCGAGGGCGGCGACGGCTTTGGCCTGCTGGCCGACCTCGAGCGCGAGGCCGTCGGGCCGCTGGATCGGGAAGCACTGGCCGCGTTCCTGGCCGATCCGGCCTCGGCCATCGGCGCCAATGACGACCCGGTGACCCCGCGCCTGCTGGCCAAACCCTGAAGATTCGCCTGCGATACGCATCACCGGACAAGCCCGGGCGGCGTTGTCTGTACAATCCTCGATCAAGCCGTCCCGGCGGTGCTTTAAGCCCAGGAGCCAAAACTTGCAGCTGACAGGAGTCCATACCGCGCTGGTCACGCCCTTCGATGCGGCCGGCCAGATCGACTATCACGCTCTGGATGAAATCCTTGAGCACCAGATCTCAGCCGGCGTCACCGGCGTGGTCCCCATGGGCACCACCGGCGAGTCGCCGACCATGTCCAACGCCGAGCACGACGCGGTCATTCGCCACACCGTCGAGCGGGTCGCCGGCCGGGTCCAGGTCTGGGCCGGCACCGGATCGAACAACACCGCCCAGGCCATCCGGACCACGCGCGAGGCCGAGAAGTCGGGGGCTGACGGAGCGCTGATCGTCACCCCCTACTACAACAAGCCCAGCCAGGCCGGCCTGCTGCGCTATTACCGCGACATCTGCGAGGCGACCGACCTGCCGGTCATCGTCTACAACATCAAGGGCCGCACGGCCGTCAATGTCGAAACCGACACCCTGGCCGAGATTGCCCAGCTGCCCAACATCGTTGCGGTCAAGGAAGCCTCGGGCGACCTGGGCCAGATGGCCGACGTCATCGCCCGCATCGCCATGCAGCGCGAGCGGCCGTTCCACGTGCTGTCCGGCGACGACGCGCTGACCCTGCCGCTGATGAGCATCGGCGGTGACGGCGTGATCTCGGTGGTGTCGAATCTGGTGCCCGAGCGCATGGTGGCCCTGGTCGAGGCCGCCGCGGGAGGCGACTTTGCCGCCGCCCGCGCCATTCACTACGAGCTGCTGCCGCTATTCCAGGCCGCCTTCATCGAAACCAATCCGGTGCCGATCAAGGCGGCGATGAACCTGTGCGGCCTTCCCGCCGGCAGCGTGCGCAGCCCGCTGGCGCCGCTGGGCGAAGACAGCCACCAACGCCTGGAAACCATCCTGGCCCGCATGGGGCTGATCAGCTGATGGGACAAGCGTCCGGCGCAACCGGCTAGCCGCTTAGCCCAAGCCGATCGGCCAGCGCCGATGAACGTCGGGTGCGCTGGCGAACCGCCTGAACCAGCACGCTCGGGTTGGGCGCCACCAGGGTCAAGCGCTCGCGGGCTCGGGTGAGGCCGGTATAGACCAGTTCGCGGGTCAGCACCGGACTGAACTGCCCGGGCAGGACCAGCACCGCATGATCGAATTCGCTGCCCTGCGACTTGTGCACGGTGATCGCCCAGGCGGTCTGGACATCGCGCACGCGAGCCGGGCTGAGATACTGCAGGGCGTTGTCGGCGCTCGGGAAAACCACTCGCATATGCAGTCGGCCAGCCTGCGGGATCGCCAGGCACATACCGATATCCCCATTCATCAGTCCGGTAGCGTAGTCGTTGCGGGTCATCATGACCGGCCGGCCGTGGAACCACTCGCCGGCGCCGATCGCCGCGGCGCGGCCGAGTGGGGTCTGAGCCAGCCACTCGCCGATCCGGCGATTGATGCCGGTGACCCCCCAGGGGCCCTCGCGCAGCGCCGTGAGAACCTGAAAGCGCGCGCACGCGGCCAGCGAGGCCCGGGCCCAGTCATCGATCTGGTCCTGGCCCGGTGCCTCGGCGCCGGGCCGCAAGCGATCTATCGCCGCCAGACAATCCAGGTAGCCCTGGCCGAGTAGCGCCGAAAAGCCTTCTCCCGGCTCGTTGTCCGGCTCCGCCCA
>JBMCIV010000206.1:0-3765 GCA_048616735.1 Wenzhouxiangella sp.
AACGGCGCGGCAATGATATGGCCGCTGGCCAGCCAGCGCTCGCCGCCGGCGATGTCCATGACCACGCCGCCGGCCTCCTGAACCAGCAGCCCGCCGGCCGCCACGTCCCAGGGTTTGAGGTTGAGCTCCCAGTAGCCGTCGAGGCGTCCGCAGGCCACGTAGGCCAGGTCCAGCGAAGCCGCACCGGCCCGGCGAACGTCCTCGATTTTTTCGAACAGGGCATCGAACATGCCTTGGTAAGGCGCCATCAAGCGGCGGGCTCGGAACGGGAAAGCGGTCCCCAGGACCGCGCCGGCCAACTCGCGTCGGCCCGAAACCCGGATGCGCTGGTCGTTCAAGAACGCGCCCTCGCCGCGACTGGCGGTGAACATCTCGTCGCGGACCGGATCGTAGATCACGCCGTGCTCGATGCGGCCCTTGATCTGCAAGGCAATGGAGACGGCGTAGTGGGGAATCCCGCGCAGGTAGTTGCTGGTGCCGTCCAGCGGATCGATGATCCAGAGATGGTCGCTGTCGCCGGTCTGCCCGCTTTCTTCGCCGAGGATGGCGTGATCGCGGTGCAGGCGCAGCACGTGCTCGCGGATGATCTGCTCGCAGGCCCGGTCGACGTCGCTGACGTAGTCGTGGCGCGCCTTGCGTTCGACCGGAATGCTGTCGAGCCGGTCGCGGTACTTGCGCATCAGGCCGCCGGCCTTGCGCGCGGCTTCCGAGGCGATATTGATGAAGGGACTGGACACGAGCGCTCTTGCTGGTCTGGGATAGCCCGCTATGCTAGCAGAACCCCCGTTTTCTGCGCCGGCCGCGAGCGCACCGGTTGCGAGCAATACCGCCGAATCGCCGACCGCGCTTCGGGCCATGGGTTAGCATCATTTCATGGTCCGGAAGCGGTGGGTCCACATTCCACTGCGCTGGCTCGCCAGCGCATGGGACGACGGCAGGTCGCCAGGTTTCAAGCTGACCCCGTCTGGCCGCCGCGCGATGGCGGCGGGGCTGGCCTGTATTGCGCTGGCGAGCTGCTTGCCAACCCTGGCCGGCGAAAACGCTGCCGGCCAAGCGCAGCCGCTTTCGCTGCAGCAGGCACTCGAGCGCGCCCGAACCGAGAACGCCCAGCTGGCGGCGCAGCGAGCCCGTCGCTCACAGGCCGACGCGCTCAAGACCCAGACGCGTCAAGGCTTTCTGCCCACGGTCTCTGCCGATGCCAGCTATCTTCGCTTCGATGCCTCGCTGCTCGACGATATTCCGACGCTGGATTCGCTCTTTCCGCCGGTGTTGAGCCGGCGTGACCTGGGGCCGGTGGATGGTCACGTCTTCGGCGTGCAGGTGGTCCAGCCGCTGGTCAACGTCGCTGCCTGGAACGCCCGGCGCCAGGCCGACGCGCAGGTCGATGCCGCCCGGCGAGTGCTCACCAGGGCCGAGGACGAGCTTGCCCTGGGCGTGGTCGAAGCCTATTTCGGCGCGCGCACCGCAGGGCGGCAGGTGGCGGCCGAACAACGCGGGCTGGCGACCGCGCAACAGGCGCTGGAGCAGGCCGAAGGCGCGTTCCGAGAAGGGCTGGTGGCGCCGGTCGATGTCCTCAGCGCGCGCAGCCGCGTTGCGGAAATGAAGGCCCGCATTGCCCTGGCCGAAAGCCGCGTGACTGCAGCCGAGGCCCAGCTGGGGCTGCTGATCGGCCTGGACGCAGCCCCGGATTTCGAGCTGGTCGACCCGGTGCCAGAGCCGCGCCGACGCATCCGCGAGCGCGCCGATATCCCTGAAGCAGAGCTGATGGAAGAGCGCGCCGATCTCAGGGCGGCGGAAGCGCAGCTGCTGGCCACGGAGTATGCGGTCGGCCGCGCCCGCGCGGCCTTTATTCCCGATCTCAGCCTGCTGGGACGCTATCAGCGCGTCGATGGCGATCAACCGTTGAGCTTCAGTGAAACCGGTTGGCTGGTCGGCCTCACCCTGCGCTGGACGCCGTTTGCCGGCTTTGCCCAGGCCGGCAAGCTGGATGAAGCCCAAGCCCGAGAGCAGGAAGCGCGCGCCGAGCTTTCGGACCTGCGCCGACGCGCCCGGGTGGAAGCGCGCAGCGCGCACGCCGAATGGCGGGCGCAGCTGGCCGGCTGGGACCAGGCCAAGGCGGCCGTCGCGGATGCGGCCGAGGTGCTGGATCAGACCTTCGGGCGCTACGCCGAAGGGCTGGACGACATCACCGATCTGCTGCGCGCGCAGGCCGAGGACCTGGCCGCGCGCACGCGCGAAATCAACGCCCGTTTCAATGCCCTGATCGCCGCCGAGCGCTATCACCTGGCCATCGGCGCGGGCCCGGCGACGGAGAGACAGCGATGAACGCCGCTGCTTGTCGAGCCGGATGGGCGAGCGGCGTGCTGGGCGCTTTATGCCTCCTGGTCGGCTGCGAGGATCGTTCGCCGACCCAACCTTCCCCGGCCCCGGTCGAAGTGACATTCAGCCTGGCCGAGCGCGTCGAGCAGGCCGCCACGGTCCAGGTCGCAGGCGTTGTCCGTCCGGCCCGGCGGGCCGCGCTGGGCACGCGCCAGGCCGGCGCGGTGCGCGCTGTCCTCGTCGAAGCCGGCGATCGCGTGCAGGCCGGCCAGCGCATTCTTGAGGTCGACGCCCGCGACCTCGAAGCGGTCGTGAGCGCGGCCCGCGAGCAGCGCGCGGCCGCCACCGCGGCGTGGCAGCAAGCACAGCGCAACCGCAAACGCTTCGAGCGACTGTACCAAGACGAGCTGGTCGCGAAAATCCGGCTCGAAGAGGCCGAGCTGGCCGAAGAGCGGGCCCGGGGCGCCAAAGAACGGGCCGCGGCGGAACTGGCCGCGGCCCAGGTGAACCTGGACTACAGCGTGCTGCGCGCCCCGTTCGACGGCGTTGTCTCGGAGATCATCGCCGAAACCGGCAGCTTCGTCGCGCCCGGTCCGCCGCTGGTGGTGTTCGAGGATCGCGACCAGCTCGAAGTCGATGCCGGTATCGATCAGGCCAGCGCGGCCCGCCTGTCACCGGGCCGGGTGCTTGATCTCGAGGTCGACGGTTTCGACCCGGCCATCGGCGCGCGCGTCCAGGCCGTGCTGCCGGCGCTCACGGGCGAGCGAGGTGAACCGGCTACCGGCACGCGCCTGCGCCTGTCGATCGACGACCCGCCGCCGGGGCTTGGCCCGGGGATGGTGGTCACGGTCAAGGTGCCGGCCGGTGAGCGGGTGCGGTCGCTGGTGGCGGTGCCAAGCGACGCGCTGATCCAGCGCGGCCAGCTCGAGGGCGTATTCGTCATCGAGGCCGACGCCGAGGGCGCGGATCGTGCCCATCTGCGCTGGGTGACCCGGAGCACCGCGGAGGGCGACGGTCCCGGGGTTTACATCCTGAGCGGGCTGGCGGGCGGTGAGCGGGTGGTTGTCGGTGAGGTTGTCAACGAACTCCAGGACAACCAGCGCGTCGCGGGCCGGCGCAGGACAGCGGATTGATGGCAAAGACGGGTTTTGCCGGGGCCCTGGCCGAGCGACTCATCGATTCTCCGCTGGTCCCGCTGATCATTGTTGCCGCCCTGCTGATGGGGGCCTACGGCCTGGTCATGACCCCGCGCCAGGATCGCCCCGACATTGAAGTTCCAACGGCGTTGATCGTGCTTCCTTTTCCGGGCGCCGGCGCCGACCGGGCCGATGAACTCGTTGCTCGCCCGGTGGGCAGCTGGGCCGGCCAGCTCGAGCCGGTGGTCGAAGTCGAGACGGTGGCATCGGCCGATGCGGCCTTGATCCAGGTCGAGTTTTCGCCCGGCCT
>JBMCIV010000207.1:0-3757 GCA_048616735.1 Wenzhouxiangella sp.
CGGCCAGCGTCTTGGCTCGATGGGCGAGGAAATCGAGCGCGAGATCTTTCGCGGGCTCGAACGCCTGGAAAATCTCCCGGCCCTGCCCGCACCCCCTCTGCCGCCGCGCCTGGCCGGGCTCGGCCGGGAGACCGACCTGGTCAGCAACCATGCCGGTCTGGCCGATTACTTCGGAACCGAGCAGGGCGTTCTCGTGCTGCGCATTGCCGAGGACAATCCGCTCCAACTGCGCTCCGGTGATGTCATCCTGACCATCGACGGCGAAGCGGTTGCGCGCCCGGTCGATGTAGGCCGTCTGGTGATGACCCGCCAGCCCGATGAAGAAGTCTCGCTCGAGCTGATGCGGGCCGGTCGGCAAATCGAGGTCGTCGGTACGATTCCCGAATCGAGTCTGCTCGGTTCAGCCATCCGGGCCGGCTTGCGAAATGTCGGCGAGCCGCCAAGCACGCCGGCACCTCCGCCACCGCCCGGCACCTCGCTGTAGCAGCCGACCCCCGCTACCCGACCAGAATCCCCGCCCAGGCGGCGTTGAGCAAAGACACCAGCGCGCCGGCCAGCACGGCCTTGAGCCCCAGTCGGGCGAGGTCGGGCCGGCGCGCCGGGGCAATGCCGCCGATGCCGCCGATCTGGATGGCGATCGAGGAGAAATTGGCAAAGCCGCACAGGGCGTAGGTGGCGATCAGGACCGAGCGCTCGGACAGGTTGACCTGGGTCTCGGTCAGGGCGACGTAGGCGACGAACTCGTTGGCCACGATCTTGGTGCCGATCAACCCGCCGACCGTCACCGCCTCGTCCAGCGGGACGCCGACCAGGAAGGCCAGCGGCGAGAACAACCAGCCCAGGATCAGGGCCAGGTCCAGCGGCTGACCCAGCCGGTCTTCCAGCCCGGTAACGGCCCCGAACCAGCCCAGTGGGCCGTTGACCAGGGCAATCAGGGCGAGGAAGGCCAGCAGCATGGCACCCACGTTCAGGGCCAGCTTCAGGCCCTCGCTGGCCCCACCGGCTGCGGCCTCGATCAGGTTGACGTGCGGCCGCTCGATGGTGGTGCGCACCGTCCCCACCGTCTCCGAGACTTCCGTTTCCGGCAGGATCAGCTTGGCCATGACCAGCGCGGCCGGTGCGGCCATGATCGAGGCCGAGATCAGGTGCTTGGCGAAAAAGGCCTGTTCTTCCGGGCTGGCCCCGCCAAGCAGCAGCACGTAAGCGGCCAGCACCCCGCCGGCGATGGTCGCCATGCCGCCGGTCATGAGCGCAAACAGCTCCGAGCGCGTCATGCCGACGATGAAGGGCCGGACCACCAGCGGGGCCTCGGTCTGGCCGACGAAGACGTTGGCTGCCGTGGCCAGCGACTCGCTGCCCGAAACTTTCATCAACCGGGTCATGACCCACGCCATGGCCTCGACGATTTTCTGCATTATCCCTAAGTGATAAAGGCAGGTCATCAGGGCGGCAAAGAAGATGATGGTCGGCAGGACCTGGAAGGCGAACACGAAGCCGAAGCTTTCGGCGTCGGCCAGCGGCCCGAACAGAAACGACGAGCCGGCCGAAGTAAAGCCGATCAGGGTCACGAAACCGCGCCCCAGGGCGTCGAACAGGGTCTGGCCCAGCGGCACCCACAGCACCAGGATGGCCAGCGCCAGCTGCAGGCCGATGCCAACGACCACGGTCTGCCAGGCGATCGCCGAGCGTTTCTCCGACAAGGCCCAGCCGATGCCCAGGATGACAACCACGCCGGCCAGCCCGTGCAAGATGTTGATCACCGATTGACCCCCTGTCGCTGAGCGGGAAAGATTCGGGTCATTATGCCCGCCCGGCAGCGAAACGCCTGATCTTTGTCACATGCCTCATGCTGCCGCTGCCCGTAAAATACGTACATGAAGATTTGCGTTGGCACGTTCCTGTGGGTTCTCCTCCCGCTGCTGGCGGTTGCGGCCGAGCCGGTTTCGGTGCGGCCGTTTTCCGACGTGGCCATCCAGCTCGACCGCCAGGCCGCAGCCACCGCGGCCAGCCTGGATGAGGTGGTCCTGGCCGCCGAGATCAGCGCCCGGGTGAGCCGGCTGCGCGCCCTGCCCGGGCAGACCGTCGAGGCCGGCCAGACCCTGGTCGAACTCGATGATGCCGAATACCGCATCGGCATGGCCAGCGCCCAGGCGCGCCTGGACGTGGCCGAGGCCGCCCTGGAGATGGCGCGGATTCGGGCCGAGCGCGCGCGCCGCCTGGCCCCGGACAGTTTCGTTTCCGAAGACCAGCTGCTTGAAGCCGAGACCAATCTCAATCGCGCCGAGGCCGAGCGGGCCGCGGCGCGATCCGACGTCGAGCGCGCCGAACTGATGCTGGCGCGCACGCGCATCGCCGCGCCGTTTGCCGGCGCCGTCACCCGGCGCCTGGTCAGCCCCGGCACCCTGGCTGCCCCCGGCACACCGCTGCTGGAGCTGGTGGCCACCACCGGCATCGAGGTCAGCGCGACGATTCCGCCCGACCAGGTCGACGGCCTTGCGGCAGCCGATACCATCGCGTTCGAGTCGGAAGGACAACGCTGGCCGGTGCGTCTGGCCCGCATCACGCCCGTGATTGATTCCAGCAGTCGCGGGCGCGAAGCCCGCCTGGTATTCATCGAGGCCTCCGCCCCCTCCGGCAGCGAGGACCGGCTGCGCTGGACCGATCCACGCCCGGCCCTGCCCGGTGATTTCGTACTCCAGCGCGACGGCGCGCTCGGCGTGATGCTGCTCGATGAAGACGAGAACGTGGCGCTTTTTCGCCCGCTGCCCGGCGCCGATGCCGGCCGGCCGCACCAGCCCGCCGACCTGGCGCCCGACGCGCTGCTGATCGACCAGGGCCGGCGCCGGGTTCAGCCCGGTGAGCAGGTCGATCCCGCCGGTCGCTGACCGGCTGCCGATCGGATACCAGCTCCGTCATGCTCGCGCGCCTGTACTCCAATCACCCGCTGGCCAACATCTTCATGGGGGTGGTGCTGTTAATGGGAGCGGCGGCCTACCTGATGATGCCGCGCGAGCAGGATCCGGAGATCAACTTCAACTGGATCAACATGACCACGGTGCTGCCGGGCGCTTCGGCCGAGGACGTCGAGCGCCTGATCACCGACCCGCTGGAAGAAGCCATCGCTCGGCTGCAGGACGTGCGCTTCGTGGTTTCCTCGAGCCGCGAGAACGTTTCCAACATCCTGATTCGCTTCGAGGAGATTTCCGAGCGCCAGTTCGAGCGGCGCATCGCCGACCTGCGCCGCGAAGTCCAGGCCATGGTCAACGAGGAGCTGCCGCCGGAAGCCCGCGATCCGAACATCCTGGAAGTGACCACCTTGTCGGGCTTTCCCAGCGCCATCGTGCTGCTGGTCGGCCAGGCCGACGATGATCGACTGCGCGGCGTGGCGCGGCGAACGCTCCAGGACCTCGAACGCTTCAGCCGCGTCGACCAGATTCTCGCCCAGGGCTTGAACAACCCGGAACTGCAGGTCCTGTTCGACCCGCCGGCGCTGGCGGCGCGCTCGCTCAACGCCCTGGACCTGGCCGGCGCCGCGGCCGGCTGGTACCAGGATGTCTTTGCCGGCCGCCTGCAGACTGATTCGGGGCAGTGGCTGATTCGCGCCGAGGGTCGCTCGATTGAGCCCGATGCACTTTCCGGGCTGACCCTGACCGCGCCGGGCAGCGACAGCCCGGTGCGCTTCGACGACGTGGCCCGCCTGCAAATCGGCTCGAGCATTCCCGAACAGATGGTGCGCTTCGAAGGGCAACCAGCGGTG
>JBMCIV010000208.1:0-3735 GCA_048616735.1 Wenzhouxiangella sp.
GGGCGAGCACGAGCACGGCTGGCCGAAGACCTTTGTCGACGCCGCCGCGGCGCTGGACGCCCTGCGCACCGTGGCCGCTGCGCACAAGCTTGACCTCGACAGCATCACGCTACTCGGCCACTCGGCTGGTGGGCAGCTGGCGCTGTGGCTGGCGGCCCGTCCCGGCTTTGCGCCCGAGCACCCCTTGTTCTCGCCCGAGCCGCTGCCGGTCGGCCGCGTCCTGGCGCTGGCGCCGATCACCGACCTGGCTGCCTACGCGCGCGAAGACGAGGGCTGTCCGGCTGGCGCCCGTCGCGTGTTGGGCGGTGCTCCGGGCGAGCAGCCGGCGCGGTATCGCGCGGTCAGCCCGGTAGACAACCTGCCCGGGTCGACCCGGGTCGATCTGGTCCACGCCGACGGCGATCGCATCGTGCCGCTGGATCACAGCGAGCTGTTCGCGCGCCGAATGAAGGCAGCCGGCGGACACGCCCGGGTTCACCGACTGGGCCCACCGGCGGAGCACTTCGACGTGTTGTTGACCGATGGCGCGGCCTGGCGGCTGCTAAAGGGCCTTTTGACAGACTAAAGCCAGTACTCGTCGACCAACTCCAGGAGTTCATCGCGGGTAATGGCATTGTCGTGATCGTGGTCGAACTGCTCGAAAATGCGCGAACTGATGCGAATGCCGTGCTCACCGATCAGGTATTTGACCAGTTCGCGAAATTCGCCGCGCGACAGCACGCCGTCGCCCTTGCGGTCGAATTCCTTCATCAGGACGTCAACCAGTTCCTCTCGCTTCATGATCAAAACTCTCGATTCGGGTTGGGCCCCTGCAGGGGGGTAGCTTTCGGCCCCAGATTATAGGGCTGGGATCGGCGCCGGGGGTGGAGTGTCCCGATATTGGGTGACGAAAAACGTTCCGCTCCGCTGCGTGCCAGAATAGCTTTTCACTTGATTACGGCAGCCTCAGGATGATTTACGACGATATTCTTCAAACCATCGGCCGGACCCCGGTGGTGCGCATCAATCAGCTCGGCCCCGACCACGTCGATCTCTACGGCAAGCTAGAGTTTTTCAACCCGCTGGCTTCGGTCAAGGATCGGCTCGCGCTCGCGATCATCGATGAGGCCGCGCGCAGCGGCCAGCTCAAGCCCGCCCAGACGGTGATCGAGGCGACCTCGGGCAATACCGGCATCGCCCTGGCCATGGCCTGTGCCGCACGCGGCCACCCGTTCGTGGCAGTGATGGTCGAGACCTTCTCGGTCGAGCGCCGGAAACTGATGCGTGCGCTGGGGGCCAAAGTCATTCTGACCCCGGCGGCCGAGCGCGGCTCGGGCATGGTCCGTAAGGCCCGGGAACTGTCCGAGCAGCACGGCTGGTTCCTGGCCCGCCAGTTCGAGAATCCGGCCAACCCGGCGTATCACAGAAACACCACCGGTCCGGAAATCCTGCGCGACTTCGCCAACCGTCGGCTGGATTACTTCGTCACCGCCTGGGGCACCGGCGGCACCCTGACCGGTGCCGGACAGATGCTCAAGCTGGCCCGACCCGAACTGCAGGTGATCGCGACCGAGCCGGCCGGCGCGTCGCTGCTGGCAGGCAAGGATTGGAGCCCGCACAAGATCCAGGGCTGGACGCCGGACTTCATCCCCGAGGTGCTCGACCGCAAGATCGCTGACCGGATCGTGCCGGTGACCGATGAAGAAGCGCGCGACACCGCCCTGGCGCTGGCCTCCAAAGAGGGCATCTTGACCGGCATCTCCGGCGGCGGCTCGGTGGCGGCGGCAATCAAGGTGGCCGAGAATGCGCCGGAGGGTGCTTCCATCCTGGCCATGGTGGCTGACACCGGCGAGCGCTACCTGTCGACCTTCCTGTTCGAAGACATCGCCGAGGGCTCGGATGACGACTGGTTGGCCGGGCTGGGCAGCGGAGGTCGGTCCTGAGCAAAACCTGTAGCATTTTCCGGTGTTCTGGCTCAGGGGCCGAGAACTCCGAACATTGAGCAAGCTGCTGGCGCATTGCTGTCGCATGTGACAGTCGCGCGCCATGGCAGGTGTCTGTCGTTGGCCCTGCCGGCAAAAAGGCCTGTAATCGGTTCCGCGCAATAAGGCGCGATCAAAAGGAACCGAAATGAGCAACAATCGACGGGCAGGCGGCTCAGCGCCGGCTAACGGGAATACCAGAATGCAAATTACTGCTCGCAGTGGCGTCGAATGCTGGTTTGACGTGGAAGGCACGGTCATCCGCTACTGGGCTTCGGCCTGGACCGGCCGCGAGATCGTCTCGGTGATCGAAGGCGAGACCGAGCGCGTTGTTTCCGACAAGCGCAGCTTTGGCTTTCAGACCCCCCACGATTTCGACATCGCGGGGCGACGTTACCGGCTTGAATTCCAGATGAAGCTGGGTTCCATCGAGCTGCGGCTGTATCGAGACGGCGAATTGATCGACTCCGATCTCTATGCCGAAGACTCGGTTCGCCTCGATCCAACCACAGGGCGTCTGGACTGGCGGGTTACCGTTAAAAATATTCTGCCCTCCCTGCTGGCGGGCTTGGTTTTCGGACTAGGCTTCGGCTACTTAGTCGGGTGGTTGCTGAAATGAGCGCCTCCTGGAGCAGAATTCGCAAGTGGGTCGAGAGGCTGTTGCGCCGCTACATGCCGGTGTTCTGGGCCTGGCTGGTCTTCGGTCAGGAGGCTCTGGTGACGCTGACTGGAGGAGGTGGCTGATGGAGATCTCCAGCGATCGTGTTCGCCAGGAGCGTCTTAGCCGCGGCTGGACCCAGCAGCAGCTGGCCGAAATTGCCGATCTGAGCCTGCGCACCGTCCAGCGGGTGGAAAACCAGGCCGCGGCCTCCAACGAAACCATCTCGTCGCTATGCGCGGTATTGGAGATTCCGCGCGAGGAGCTGCTGCGCCAGGATGTCAGCGGGCCGGCGTACCAGAACGCCGCGCGCCGCATGCGCTTGCTGCTGTCGTCGGCCGTGGTTGCCGGGGCCGCGATGGGATCGGGTGGCATGCTCCTGCTGACCTATCTGCTCGGCAACGGCTGAGCAGCGGGAACTGGCGTCAGAAACACCAATTTTGAATCAATTGTCCCGCGCAAAAGGATTGACGATGCGAGCCATGCTGTTTCTTGTAAGTCTGATATTGACAGGACAGGGCGCCTGGGCCCTCGAGCCCTGGCCGCACGAGGCACCGCAGCAGTGGGGGCTGGCCATCATTGATGTCGAGACCACTGGCCTTGATCCTGGCCATCACGAAATGGTCGACCTCGGCGCCATCTACGTCACCCTTGCCGGCGAGGAGCTGGGCCGATTCTTCGTCCGCATCATGCCGGAACATCCCCAGCGCGCCGGCAAGATCGCGCGCAGCATGAACGGCTTTTCAGAGGCGCGCTGGCAGGCGCTGGATGCGGTCTCGCCGGCCCAAGCCGTTCAGCGTTTCCTTGCGTTTCATGCCAGTCTTGCCGAAGATCGGCGATTTATCTTCACCGCCTATAACGCCCCGTTTGACCGGGGCTTCATTAACGCCCTGCTGCGCCGCCATGACTCGGCCTTTGATCAGCTGTATCTGTATTTCACCCTGGACCTGCCGTCCATGGCTTTCGGTGCCGGGCAGATCGCTTTAAGAAACGCCGATGTTGCCGCGGCCTACGGCTTGCCGCCAGAAACCGACGACCCGCTGGAACATACCGGCCTTTCCGGCGCTGAATGGAACTTGGCGCTTTATCGGGCCATGCTGCAGGCCGGTCACGGAC
>JBMCIV010000209.1:0-3715 GCA_048616735.1 Wenzhouxiangella sp.
GGCGATCTGCTCGCCGATGCGGTAGACCGGGTTCAGGCTGGTCATCGGCTCCTGGAAGATCATGCCGATGCGCTTGCCGCGGATGCGGCGCATCTCCCGTGTGGAAAGCTTGAGCAGATCGAGGCCGTCAAAATCGATCGAGCCGGCGCTGATCTGGCCCGGCGGCGAGGGAATCAGCCTGAGCAGGGACATGGCGGTGACGCTCTTGCCCGAGCCCGACTCGCCGACCAGCCCGACCGTACCGCCCTTGGGGATGTCGAAGCTCAGGTCCTCGATGGCGCGCACCTGCCCGTCCTCGGTCTGAAAATCCACCGTCAGTCCGTCGATCCGCACCAGCGGCTGCGCCGAATCCGGCGCCTGGATCGCTGCGCTCTGGTCCCTGGTCCCTGATCCCTGGTCCCTGAGCATCATCGATCCTTCGGATCCAGCGCATCGCGCAGGCCGTCGCCGAGGAAGTTCAGGCAAAACAGCGTGGCGGCCAGGAAGGTGGCCGGAAAAAAAAGCCCCCACGGCGCGAATTCCATGTCCTGGGCGCCGTCGTTGACCAGCGCACCCCAGGAGGTATTGGGCTCCTGCACGCCCAGGCCGAGAAAACTCAGGAAGCTCTCGACCAGGATGACCTTGGGCACGGTCAGGGTCACGTAAACCGCCACGATGCCGAGCAGATTGGGCACGATGTGGCGCCAGATGATCACCCAGGAGCGCACGCCCAGGGCCTCGGCGGCCTCGACAAATTCCTTCTGGCGCAGGCTCAGGGTCTGGCCGCGGACGATGCGCGCCATGTCGAGCCAGATGTAGCTGCCGATGGCGACGAAAATCAGCAGGATGTTGCGCCCGAAGACCACCATCAGCAAGATCACCAGGAACATGAACGGCAGCGCGTAGAGAATATCCACAATTCTCATCATCACGTTGTCGACCCGCCCGCCGACAAAGCCGGCGATCGCGCCCCAGGCCACGCCGATCAGCAGCGCAACGCCGGTGGCGACCAGCCCGACCATCAGGCTCATGCGCCCGCCGTGGAGGGTGCGTACGTACAGGTCGCGACCGATCGAATCGGTCCCGAAAAAGTGCCCGGTCTCCAGGCTTGGGGGCGCCGAGATCTGGTCCCAGTTGGGTGTTGCGTAGTCGTGCTGGCTCAGCAGCGGGCCGAAAAGCACCAGCACGATGATCAGCCCCAGCATGACCGCTGCGCCGATTGCCGCACGGTTGCGCTTCAGGCGCAGCCAGGCCAGGTGCCACAGGCTGCGGCCGCTGGCGGCCGCGACGTGATCGAAGGTCGGCAAAGCCGGTGCCGGTGTGCTCATTCGTAGCGAATCCTCGGGTCGATCAGGGCGTAGATGATGTCGACGATCAGGTTGAACACCACGATCAGCAGGCCGATGACGATCACGACACCCATGACCAGGGTGTAATCACGGTTCAGCGCCCCTTGCACGAAATAGCGGCCCATGCCCGGCAGGCCGAAGATCTGCTCGATGACCACTGAGCCGGTGATGATGGCGGCCGCAGCCGGGCCCAGGTAAGACACCACCGGCAGCAGGGCCACTTTCAGCGCATGCTTGCCCAGGATCTTCCATTCCGGCAGGCCCTTGGCCCGGGCGGTGCGAACGAAATCCGAGCGCAGCGTCTCGACCATCGACCCGCGCGTCAGGCGAGCGACGTAGGCCGTGTAGGGCAGCGCCAGGGCAATGACCGGCAGGACCATGTTGCGGATTTGGCCGCCGGCCCAGCCGCCGGCCGGCAGCCAGCCGAAGTAGACGGCAAACACCAGCACCAGTATGGGCGCGAGCACGAAGTTCGGAATCGCGATACCGGTCATGGCCGAACCCATCAGCACGTAGTCCAGGCGCGAGTTCTGGCGCCAGGCCGCGATCGTGCCGATCGCAACGCCGAAAACCAGGGCCAGCACCAGGGCACTGGCGCCCAGCAGGATGGAGACCGGAAAGCCCTCGGCGATCAGTTCGTTGACGGTGAAATCCGAGTACTGGAAACTCGGCCCCAGGTCACCGCGAAGCACCGATCCGAGGTAGCGCGTGTACTGCACGATCAGCGGCTGGTCGAGGTTGTACTTGGCGTCGAGGTTGGCCTGGACTTCGGCCGGCAGGGACTTTTCGGCATCGAACGGCCCGCCCGGTGCGATGCGGATCAGGAAAAACGCGATCGTGACCAGGATGAACAGCGTCGGAATCGCTCCGAGCAGGCGCTTGAGAATGTAGCGCGGCAGCATCAGCCCGCTCCTTCCTCGACCGGGTCCTGGCGCAGGATGAACATGTAGCGGGTCGGGTGCTGATCGACCAGGTTGGGCTCCCATCCGCGCACGTAAGGCTTGATTAGCCGGCGGGTGACGTAGGTATAGATCGGCGCGAACGGCTGGGTTTCCAGCAGCAAACGTTCGGCTTCCTGGAGCACGGCGAAGCGCTCGGCGCGATCGGGTGTGCGCGCCGCGCGGGCCAGCAGCGCGTCGTACTCGGCGCTGAAAAAACCGATGTCGTTTTGCTGGTTGTTGCTGTGAAAAAGCTCGAGAAAGTACATCGGATCAAGGTAGTTGCCGATCCAGCCGGCGCGAAAAACCTCGGTGATCGCGCGCGCTCGGCGGGTGGCCAAAAAAACCCGGAACTCCTCGTTGATCAGCGAGGCGCGCACGCCCAGCACCTGCTCCCACATCGCGGCAATGGCCAGCGAGACGCGCTTGTGGTCTTCGTGGGTGTTGTAGCGAATCTCGAGCTCGAGCGGATTGTCCGGGCCGAAACCGGCCTCGGCCAGCAGTGCGCGCGCATGGTCCTCGCGCTGCTGCTGCGTCCAGCTGGCCCATTCAGGCTGCGGTGGGTCATAGCCGTCCAGGCCGGGCGGGGTAAAGCTGAAGCTGGGCTGCTCGCCGAAGCGCCGGAGCTTGGTGGTAATGATGCCGCGGTCGATGGCCAGCGACAGCGCGGTGGTCACGCGCGGATCGTCGAACGGCTTGCGCAGGGTATTGAAGCCGAAATAGTAGGTCCCGAACCAGTCGCTGATGACCAGTTCGTCGGCCAGGTTGGCCTCGATCCAGTTGAACTGGGTGTTGGGAACCTCGTAGGTCCAGTCGATTTCGCCGGCGCGGTAGCGCAGCAATTCGGCGGCCAGGTCTTCGGTGGGGTAGTAGTAGACCTCGTCGATGATGACCCGGTCGTTTTCCCTGAAGTACGGGTTGCGCACCAGCCGGATGTGCGACTGCATGGCCAGTTCCGCCAGCTGGTACGGCCCGTTGCTGACCATGGTGCCGGGCCGCGCCCAGCGGTCGCCGTGGGCCTCGACCGTGGCGCGGTGGATCGGATAGGCGACGCTGTGCGAGAGCACTTCGACCAGCAGCGGGTTGGGCGCTTCCAGGGTCAGCTCCAGCGTGTAGTCGTCGATTACCCGGACGCCGAGCGCTTCGGGCGCCATTTCGCCGCCAATGATCGGCTCGGCGTTGCGAATGGGCTTGAGCAGAATGGAGGTGCGCGAGCCGGTGGTCGGGTCGACCGCCCGGCGCAGGCTGAACAGCCAGTCGTTGGCGGTCAGCGCATCGCCGTTGGACCAGCGCGCGTCCTCGCGCAGGAAAAAGGTCCAGGTCAGGCCGTCCTCGCTGACCTCCCAGCGTCCGGCTGCACCCGGGATGATCCGGCCATCGGGCGAGCGCACGACCAGCGATTCAAACAGATCGCGTTGGACATGGGTGCTGGGAACGCCTTCGGTGATG
>JBMCIV010000210.1:0-3715 GCA_048616735.1 Wenzhouxiangella sp.
CGCAGTCCTCGATCATTTCGCCGGCGCCGATCAGCAGCACCCGCAGTTGCTCCAGCGATCCAAAAATCTGGCGCGCCAGGCGCAGGGCGGCAAAGGGCAGGGTGACCGGATTCTGGCCGATGCCGGTTTCGGAGCGTACCCGCTTGGATCCGGCGAATGCGTGTTGGAACATTCGGTCGAGCTTGCTGTCCAGGGTTTCAGCTTCGCGCGCCAGCTGCCAGGCCTGCTTGACCTGGCCGGCAATCTGGGGTTCGCCGACGACCATGGAGTCGGCGCCGCACACGACTTTCATCAGGTGGAAGACGCCGGCTGACTGCTCGAGATGATAAAGATGTTCCTGGTACTGGCCGGGATCGAGCTGGTGCCAGGCGTGCAGCCAGTCGGTGATCAGGCGGGTGACGGGGCGCTGGCTGGAGGTGAAGATTTCGGTCCGGTTGCAGGTGCTCAGGATGGCGCAGCCTTCGATATCCGGCGTGGCGGCTAGGCTTCGCAGGGCGTCAGGCAGACTGTCGGCCGGAAAGGCCAGCCGTTCCCGAATGGCAATCGGCGCAGTGTGATGACTGATTCCAACGACCGACAAGGACATGCTGATAGACTTTTGGGCTAACCTTTCATTGTGGCGCCGAAAATGACGCAGAGCAAGCCAGTTCTTACCGGCATCCTGTTCATACTGCTCACCGCCTGCGGCCTGACGCCGGAGGCGGAGCGTGTCGAATCCGGATCGAACGATGAGACAGCAGCATCCTACACCGAAGAACAGTGGTCCGACGAAGTTCTGTTTCATCTGCGCGCGGCCCAGCAGGCCGGCGGCGGCGATGAGCATCGCGAGGCGATCCGCCGTTTGCTGGACGTCGCGCTGGAGCAGCAGGATCTGGATCTGGTCCGGCAGGCGGCCGGCATGGCCTGGCGCACCCGCCACTGGCCGGGCCTGATCGAAGCAACCGACGTCTGGCTGGAGCAGAAACCGACCAGCTCTGACGCCCGGCGGCTGGGCATTCTCGCCCGTCTCAACGCCGGCCGCGCGGAGCAGGCGGTCGAGGCGATGCGGCGCTGGCTGGCGCAAGCGCCGGGCGATGCAGATCGCCTGCTTCAGCGCGATCTTGTTCAGATCCTTGCGGCGACAGAAGCGCCCGAACAGGCGCCGCAGTACCTCGATGCGGTCATCGAGGCCGCCGGTCTCGATGCCGGCGGCGTGGCCGCGGTGTCCGCGCGCAGCCGTTTGTTCTGGGAAATCGGGGAGCCGCAGCAGGCGCTGAAGCTGGCTCGAACGGCGGCCGAGCTGAGCGAGGCGCGCGAACCGCTGGCCTGGGCCGCCCAGTTGGCGAGCGCCGTGGAAGATCACGAACTGGCGCTGGCGTTGTATCGCCGGGCGCGTGCCGTTGCCCCGCAGGCTTGGACGCTGGCGCTGGCTGAAGCGCAGGCCTTGCGCAACCTCGATCGCCTGGATGACGCGCTGGAAGTGTTGTCCGAGTTACCCGACAATCCGGACGTGCTCTACAGCCGGGCCAGCTATCGCTTCGAGGCCGGCCAGCGCGGCGCTGCCGAAGACGCCTGGCAGCAGTTGGCCTCCTGGGCGCCGGTCGAGGATGACAACCAGCACGCGTTCATGGTGGCCTGGCTGGCGGAATTTCTTGAACTCGACGAGCAAGCCGCTGCCTGGTATGCGCGCGTTCGCAGCGGCCCCCAGGCCGACCGGGCGATGATCCGGCGCGCGGCCCTGCTGGCCGCCGATGACCGGCTGGCCGAGGCGCGCGAACTGCTCAGGCTGGCGCGCGACACCGAGCACGATGACCAGCGCGAGCGCGCTTACCTGGTCGAGGCCGAGCTGCTGAGCGAGCACGGTCAGCAGGATCAGGCGCTGAACCTGTTGAGCGAGGCGCTGCGCGAGGCACCCAACAGCATCGGTCTGCTCTACGGCCGCGCGATGACCGCCGTTGCGACCGACCAGCTCGAGCTGGCAGAACAGGACCTGCGCCGCATCATCCGGATCGACGGAGAAAACGCCATGGCGCTGAACGCGCTGGGCTACACGCTGACCGATAGGACCAGCCGACACAACGAGGCCTATCGGCTGATTCGCCGAGCGCTGGAGCTGGCGCCGGATGAGCCGGCGATCCTGGACTCCATGGGGTGGGTCTATTTCCGGCTCGGTCGACCGGAATCAGCGCTGCCCTATCTGCAGCGTGCCTTGGCTGGCGATGACAACCCGGAGATCGCGGCACATCTGGCCGAAGTCCTGTGGCACCTGGACCAGCCTGAGCGCGCCGGCGAGGTGCTGCGCGAGGCCATCCTGCGCCATCCCGGCAACGACGATCTGGCAGACGTCATTTCGCGTCTGGACATCACGCTGTGATAACGCTGCCGGCGCGCTGGCTTGTTCTCGCGGTTGGGCTGAGCCTGCTGCTGGGAGGCTGCGCGGTTCGCGAGCAGCGACCCCAGGGCGAATGGCTGGTCGAGCGCGAGGCCTGGTTCGAAAACTACCCGGACTGGCGCGTGACCGGGCGGCTGTCGGTTTCTGACGGCGAGCAGGGTGGGCAGATGTCGTTCGACTGGCGCGGGCAGGGGCAGCAGCACGATCTGCGCCTGCGCAGCGTGGTCGGCGGCAAGCAGTGGCGGTTGATGTTCAACGAGGGCGGCGCGCTGATCGAGGGCAGTGACGTCGGCTTGGTCCGGGCCGCCGATCCCGACGTGCTGGTGGCCGAGATCGTGGGCTGGCCCATCCCGGTCAGCCGGCTCGCTTTCTGGCTTCGGGGCCTGACCGCCTCCGAGCAAGACCGCGTGAGTTTCGCTGCTGACGGCACCATGGCCACGATCGGCAACGGTGAGTGGACGCTGCAGTACCTCCGCTACGATCGCCCCGCCGCCGGGCCGCTGATGCCGGAGCGCGTCGAGGCGCTCAGCCCGCCCTACCGGGTGCGAATGATTCTGAGAACCTGGCGGTGGATGGACCCGGCGTCGTGAAATGCCGTTATAATGCAGCGCGTCGAAGGCCGGTTCGACGGCGCACGAACCGATGTTTACTGCTGGGACGTCGCCAAGCTGGTTAAGGCACGGGGTTTTGATCCCCGCATTCGCAGGTTCGAGTCCTGCCGTCCCAGCCATTTCTCACATTTCCGGACGTTCAAAAGCGAGGCGGTGCGCTCTTGACAGATTCATCCCTGATGGTCTTTTCCGGCAACGCCAACCCGGCGCTGGCCGCCGCGCTCGCGCGGTCTCTGGGGGTGCCCCTGGGCCGGGCCAATGTCGGACGTTTCAGCGACGGCGAAACCATGGTCGAGATCATGGAGAACGTGCGCGGTCGGGACGTCTACGTGATCCAGCCGACCTGCTGTCCGGCAGCGGAAAACTTCATGGAACTGCTGGTCATGATCGACGCGCTGGCGCGGGCGTCGGCGTGGCGGCTGACCGCGGTGATCCCCTATTTTGGCTATGCCCGGCAGGATCGTCGGCCGCGTTCGGCTCGGGTGCCGATCACGGCCAAGGTGGCCGCGCGCATGATCGGAACGGTGGGCACGGACCGGGTGGTGACGGTGGACCTGCACGCCGACCAGATCCAGGGATTTTTTGATATTCCGGTCGACAACGTCTACGCCTCGCCGCTGACCCTGGCCGATATCTGGAAGCAGTACAGCGCCGAGGAAATCATCGTCGTCTCGCCGGACGTTGGCGGCGTGGTCCGGGCCAGAGCCATTGCCAAGCGCCTGGACGCCGATCT
>JBMCIV010000211.1:0-3701 GCA_048616735.1 Wenzhouxiangella sp.
CAATCTCGATCAAAAGCGCGAGTTCCAGGCCGAGCCGATCCCGGAGCAGCTGATGGCGATCGTCAACGCCGGGGGCCTGATGCCCTATCTGAAGCAGCGCTTCAGCGGATCTTCCGAGGCGTGAACCGACCCGCAGCGCAGACCCCGGCGGTCGGCCCGATCCTCGGCGCCACGCTGGTCACGGATTCGCTTAAGCGGGTGCTGCCTTGCTACGCCGCCATCGGCCTGAAACCGGTGGCGCCGGCCGCCTGGGGGCGGCTGGCCTCGGAACCGCCCACCGATCACGGTCATCGCAGCGCCTGGCTGGCCGCTGCCCGCGCCGAACCCTGGCTGCGGCTGCTGGAAATTCCGGGTGCATCGCAACCACCCCGCTTCGGCCGAACCGGCTGGTTTTCGCTGGAGGTGGCGACCAACGATGTCCATCGCCTGGCCGCCATCGTCCTGGCCGCACCCGGCTTCGAGCACCTGGCCGGCCCGGCTGCGCTGGACGTGAGCGATCACATCATCGCGATGCAGGTGGCCGGACCCAGCGGCGAGTTGTACTACTTCACCGAAGTCCAACGCGCGCTGCCGCCGTTTGATCTCTACCGCCCCACCTGCCTGCTTGACCGGCTGTTCATTGCCGTTTGCACGGCGCGCTCGCGGTCCGACACGCTGGCCTTCTGGTCGCAGCTCAGCGGCATCGACGGGCTGAGTTTTGAAACCCGGATCAACCTTCTCAACCGCGGCCTGGCCCTGGCACCGGACTACCGCATGCCGGTCGCCACCATGCAGCTCGCCGCAGGCTCGCTGATCGAGATCGACCAGATCCCCGAAGCCACGCCAGCGCCTGCGGGCTCTGAGCCCGGCCGGGCCCAGGGCATTGCCCAGATCAGTATTGCCGGTGAATCGCCGCGCCGACTGCTCGGGCCGGACGGAGAGTCACTCGAGATTTGCCGACTCGGGCTGGATCAGACTCTCAATCAATGACTCCGAGGCGGTGATCCAGGCAGGATCAACGCCCGGGGCTTCCCGGTAAATGGACAAGGCCAGTTCGGCGTGGCTGGACGCCTCTGCCCAACGGCCCTGCCCTTTCAGGACGATGGCCAGTGCCTCGTGCGCCTTGCCAACGCGCGGATGTCCCGGCGAATAACCGTTTGTCGCCACCGTCAAGGCCTCAAGCGCGTTCTGCTCGGCATACTCAAGGTCACCAGCCAGGGTCTGCAGACGGGCCAGGTTAAACAAGGCCGTGGCGGTCTGCGGATGGCTGCTGCCTAAGGTCGCGCGCCGGATCTCGACCGAGCGCTGCATCGTCTGGGTTGCATCGTCCAGCCGATCCATGCCGTGATACATCAGGGCCAGGTTATTGAGCACGATGGCGTAGCTGGGGTGCATCTCGCCGGTGGCCGCAAGCTGGAGCTGGCGCGTACGCTCGAAGGCCTCCAGGGCCTCTTCTGAGCGGCCAAGACCATCTCGAGCGGTTGCAATGCTGGACCAGATCGAGGCCAGAGTTTCCTCGCTCACCCCATCGGTGGCGTCTGCCGACTGCAGCGCTTCCAGCGCCAGCGCTTCGCTTTTGCCATATTCTCCGGCATCAATCATCATCGCGGCCCAGTTGGCCAGCACCTGGACCCGAAGCGCTCGCGCTGAGGCATCCAGCTCGCCCTCCAGCATGGCCAGCGCCTGCTCGAAGCGAGTCTCGGCCGATTCGAAATCGCTTTCCCACCATTCGACCAGGCCAAGCGAGGCATGGACCTCGGCCAGGCCCAAAGCGCTTCCGTTCGCCTGACGCAGCTGCAAGGACCGATCGAGCTGTTCACGCGCCGCGTCGACATCGCCCAGGTTTTGCAGTGCATAACCGATAGCATGCCTGAGGTCGGCCTCCAGCGCCGGCTGACCGGCGAAACGCCCCTCAATGCCCGGGATGGCGAGTTTGATGGATCCGGCCAAGGTCGGTTCGGCAACGTTCTCGAACGGGTCCGCCCGCCCGATCATCTCGATCAGAAAATCGCGCGCGGACCTGGCGCGCTCGGCCTCAACGCGGGCCAGATCGCGCTGCGCGCGGGTCTCTTCAGTCTGCATGCGAACCACGAAAAGCGAGATCGACAGGGCCGCGATCACCAGCCCAGTGGCTCCAACCACGACCCAATGCCGGTCCACGAAGCGCCGGGCGCGGTACCAGCGCGATGCCCCGCGAGCGACGACCGGCTTGCCTTCCAGGTAGCGCGCCAGGTCATCGGCCAGAGACTGAACCGAGCCGTATCGCCGCTGCGGCTCCAATCGCATCGCGCTCATCACGATCCGATCCAGATCGCCTTTGAGGCGCTGCCGCAGCGCGCGCGCAGAACCCAAACCCTGCGGCGGCGAAATTCGCTGCTGGGCCACGGCCTGGCTGGGGTCCGCCGGCACGGTCTCCAGCACGCTGCGCTCCATCTCGGCCGGACTCATCCCGGCCAGGCGATTCGGACGAACACCGGTCAGCAGTTCGTACAGCAGCACTCCCAGCGAATACACGTCGCTGGCCTGAGAGACCTCGCCGCCGCTCAGCTGCTCGGGGCTGGCGTACTCCGGCGTCATCATGGCCCCGCCCACTCTAGTCTCGGGCAGTTCCACCTCGATTTGCGAATCGGCGAGCACCTTGGCCACCCCGAAATCAATTAATTTCGGACGGCCATATCGGTCCACCAGCACGTTGCCCGGCTTGATGTCGCGGTGCACGATGCCGCGTCGGTGGGCCACGTCGAGCGCCTCACAGATGCCGATGACCAAGGTGATTCGGGCGGAAAGATCCAGCGCGTTGGCGCTGCAGTAGCGGGTGATCGGGTCCCCCTCGACCCATTCCATGACCAGGTAGGGCGTGCCGTCCGAGGTCGCGCCGCCGTCGATAACCCGCGCCAGACCCGGATGCTCCAGGGCTGCCACGATTCGCCGCTCGGCCTCAAAGCGGGCGCGCGCCTCCGCATGGAGCAGCCGACCGTCAAACAACTTGATCGCGACCTGCTGGTCGAATGTCCCATCGACGCGACGACCTCGATAAACCTGGCTCATCCCACCGGTCGCGGCCAACTCGGTGACTTCAAACGCACCCAGCCGCTCGCCGCTGCGATCGGTCGAGAAAGCAACCGATGACGCCAGAAAAGCACCCCTGTCGCGATCGGCATCCAGCAGTTTCCGAATCGCTTCCCGCAGCGCCTCGTTTCCGGCCGTCTTCTGTTCCAGCCACGCCCCGCGCCCGGCTTCGGGTACGTCCAGCGCCTCAGTAAACAGCTTAAGCGCCGCTCTCGAATCGCGATCAGGACTCATCGCCTGCCGTTCTCGCTCAGCTTCAAGTACAGCCAGGCCCTCGCCGCTCGCCAGTCACGATTGACCTTGGCCATGGACAGGCCCATCACTGCCGCCGTTTCCTCAATATTAAGACCGCCAAAGTAACGCAGTTCGACTACCCTAGCTTGACCGCTGTCGAGCGCCTCCAGTTCGACCAGCGCGTTGTCCAGATCGAGAATCTCGACCGTTTGCGGCGCCTCGGCCTCGGCTTGCAGCTGAACCGTGGTCAGACCGTTGGCATCGCGCTTGACGGCGTGTCTTCGGCGACCTGCATCGACCAGGATCTGGCGCATCACGCGCGCGGCCACGGCAATGAAATGGACTCGATCGCGCCAGTCCACCGGCTCGCCCTGGGCGATCTTCAACCAGGCCTCATGGACCAGGGCGGTGGGCTGCAG
>JBMCIV010000212.1:0-3698 GCA_048616735.1 Wenzhouxiangella sp.
GCTGGCCTTGATCAGTCCCGATTTCCAGACCGAGCGCGGCTACGCCATCGGCGAGCCCGGCAGCGCGGATTTGCGCAAGTGCACCGACTGGGTGGCCGAGACCTTCGGCTGTCTCGCCATGACCCTGGAAATGCCGTTCAAGGATTCCGACATCACGCCGCTGCCGGACACGGCCTGGAACCCCGAGCGCAGCCGGCTCATGGGCAGGTCCTGCCTGGACGCGATCTGGCAGTGGCTGGACGGATCCGGCTGAGGCCTGCGGTTCACTGCGGGCCGCGATTTCAGGGGCTGGCGCCGGCTTCGGCCGCGCGCTCGCTTGCGCTCAAGCCATTCCCAACACGGCCACGTCGCCGCGCGTTTTGCCCGCGCGGCGCCGCTACACCCGGCTGGCCGGATCGACCAGTTCCAGGCGCCGAAAGGCAATGCCGGCCTGGGTCCGGTTGCGCACGTCAAGCTTGTGGAAAATCTCGCTCATGTGCGCCTTGACGGTGCGCTCCTGGATGGCGAGCTGGTCGGCGATCTGCTTGTTGAGTCGGCCGTCGGCGACCAGGGCAAGCACCCGGAACTGCTGCGGCGTCAGCGCCGCCATACGCCTGGCCAGCTGGCGGTCGCCGTCGTCATCGGTGATGCCGGCGACGGCCCGGGCCAGGTGCGGCGGCACGTACTCACGGCAGTCGAGCACGGTTTCGAGGGCAGCGGTGAGTTCTTCCAGCGTCGAGCTTTTGGGGATGAAGCCGGCTGCGCCGTGATCGAGCGCGCGGCGGATGACCTGCGGGTCTTCGTTGGCCGAAACCACGACCACGGCGACCGCCGGATGCTGGCAGCGGATCGAGGCCAGTCCGGTCAGGCCGTGGTTGCCGGGCATGTGCAGGTCGAGCAGGACCAGGTCAAGGTCTTCCTGCTGTTCCAGGCAGGCAAAGGTGTCGGCCAGATCGCGCGCCTGCAAAATTTCGGCGTCTGCCAGGCAGCCGCGCAGGGCCTGGACCAGGGCGCTGCGAAACAGCGGGTGATCGTCGGCGATCAGAACCCGGGTGGGCATGGCACGCGCGCGCTCACTGTACGGTCCAGCCGCCGTCGACGACGATGGCCTGACCGGTGATGTTGCGGGCGGCCGGTGACAACAGAAAGGCGGTGATGCCGGCCAGTTCCTCGAAGCTGATGAAAACGCCCTTCGGCATGGGCTTGAGCATGATTTTCTCGACCACTTCGTCTTCGGAAATCCCGTGCAGGCGCGCTTGATCTGCGATCTGTTTTTCCACCAGCGGCGTTTTGACGTAGGTCGGGCACACGGTGTTGATGGTGATATCGACGTCGGCGGTTTCCAGGGCCAGCACCCGGGCAAAGCCGATCAGGCCGTGCTTGGCCGACACGTAGGCGCTTTTGTAGGGGCTGGCAACCAGCGAATGGATCGAGCCGATGTTGACGATGCGACCGAAACCCTGGGTGCGCATGCCCGGCAGCAGCGCGCGGGTCAGGCGCGCGACGCCGATCAGCATCACCTGGACCAGCTGCTCCCATTTTTCCATCGGAAAAGTCTCCAGCGCTTCGACGTGCTGCAGGCCGGCGTTGTTGACCAGGACGTCGACCGGTTGATCGAGCTGGTTCAGCAGTTCAGCGACCGATGACTCGGAGGTCACGTCCAGGCCGAAGGCGCTGGCTCGGCCGCCGTTTCGGGTAATGCGCCCGGCCACGGCGCGCGCGGCCTGCGGGTCAAGGTCGGTGACGAGCGCCTGGTGGCCCTGAGCGGCCAGTTCAAGCGCGATACCGGCGCCGATGCCGCTGCCGGCGCCGGTAATCAGTACGCGTAGCGGATCGCAATGCTGGGGCAGTGTCATGGGCTGGATCGACTGTGCAGAAGGCATCAAGACTAGCAGGGCTTGGGGCCTTGCGGGCCTGTACCAAAGTCCATTGTCGCATTGCAGGACTCTGTTAGGCTCGCGCTAACGGGTCAACAACACATCGGATGGACAGCAATGCAGAGCCCAAAAAACAGGCGCCGGACGCTGGTCGGCTGGCTGCTGACAGCCGCCCTGGCGCCGGCGGCGGCCGAATCTCCCGAGGACTACGAGGTGGTCGTCGCCGAGCGCGTGGCGCCCGCGGCCCAAGTCGATCTGCTCAGCGCAGGCCTTGGGCTTTCCGGCCTGCAGGCAAGCCCGCCGGCCTTTGCCGATGCGCGCGCGCCCACGCCCGGCGAGCTTCGCCGCCTGGCCATCCACAACGCCTGGAATGCGCTGGCGATCCTCGGCCCGTCCGGCGGTCTGGGCGAAGACGCCTTGCTGGGTGAGCTGCCGCAGATCGACGGGCGCGAGGTCTCGGCCCTGTTGCGCCTGCCGGGCGCCGCTCAGCCGTTTCGCGTCCTGGTCCAGATCCCGGCTCGTCCGGCGCGAGATCCGGCCTGCCTGCTGGTGGCCCCGGCATCGGGCTCGCGCGGCGTCTACGGCGCCATCCAGCTGGCCGGTCCCGGCGGCCTGATGCGCGGCTGCGCCGTGGCCTACACCGACAAGGGCGCCGGCACGGATTTCCAGACCTTCGATGACGGCCGGACGACGGACCTGGCCGGAACCCGGGTCGCGATCGAGGCCGCTGCCCTGCCGTTCACGCTCAGCGCCGACGACCCGCCCGACGAGGCGAGCGTGGCGATCAAGCACCTCCACTCCGGCGATCATCCCGAGGCCGACTGGGGCCGGCACGTGCTCGCCGCCGCGCACTTCGGGCGCCAGCAGCTGCGCCAGGAACTGGGCGGCCAGCCGGCGGTGCGGATTGTTGCCGTCGGCCTGTCCAACGGCGGCGGGGCCGCCCTGCGCGCGGCCGAGCGGGATACGACCGGCTTGCTCGACGGCGTGGTCGCGGTGATGCCCAACATCACCCCGCCGGGCCAGCCGCCGCTCTACGACTACGCCACGCTGGCCGCGCTTTACCAGCCCTGCACGCTGGCCGACGCTGAGCGCACCCGGACGCTGCCGCTGGGCAACCCCTTGCTGGCCCTGGCCGGCCAGCAGCGCTGCGACAGCCTGGCCGCGGCGGGACTGCTGGCGGAGGCGACCGCCGAGGCGGCCACCGAGGTGCTTTTAAAAGCCGGCTTCGACGAGGCCGCGCTGCGCCTGGCCGCCTCCAGCGTGGCGCTGGACCTGTGGCGCGTCGTTGCCAGCGCCTATGCCTCGGCCTACCTGCGGCGCGGTCCCGGCGACATGCCCTGCGGCTACGCCCTGAGCGCCGCCGAGGCCGGACCGCAGCAGCGCGCGGCCTGGTGGGCAATCCATTCCGGTATCGGTCCCGGCGGCGGTATCAGGCTGGTCGACGGCCTGGCCCAGGGCGCCGACGAAACGCTGCCCGGCCTGCAGTGCCTGCGCGCGCTGTGGACGGGCGAGGGCCCGGACAGCGTCGCGCTGCGCCGGGCGGTGGAAGCGACCCGCGCCAGCGCCCGTCTGCCGTCGATACCGGTGCTGATCGTGCACGGACGCGAGGACGGCCTGATTCCGGCGTCTGTGTCCAGCCGCCCGTACGTGGCCGCCGCCCGCGAGCGCGGCGCCGAGAACCTCGCCTACTGGGAGGTCGAGCGCGCCCAGCACTTCGACGCCCTGCTCAACGTGCCCGGCGTGGCCGATCAGCTGGTCCCGATCCTGCCCTACGGCTGGCTGGCGATCGAGCAGGTGCTGGCCAGCCTGGACGGCCACGGCGAGCTGGACGGTGACCGCCGC
>JBMCIV010000213.1:0-3685 GCA_048616735.1 Wenzhouxiangella sp.
TGCCTGTTTGCCGGCCGGCTGCTGCGGCTGGAGCGTATTCGCGACCTGGTGGCTTACGTGCGCCTGGGCAAGGCGGGCCGCCCGGCGGTGCCGCGCTGGGCCGGCGGGCGACTGCCGTTGTCGACGCTGCTGGCCGATGCCATGCTGGAGCTGCTGGCCGAGGCGGGCGATGGCCGGGCGGGCGCTGGCGAGCTTGCGCCCATCCTGCCGCTGTTGACCCGCCAGGCCCGTCAGTCGGCGCTGCCGGGACCGGATCGGCTGTTGGTCGAGCAGACGACCAGCCGCGAAGGCGCCCACCTGTATCTGTTCCCGTTTGCCGGCCGCCTGGTGCACGAGGGCCTGGCCGCGCTGCTGGCCTGGCGCATCGCGCGCGCCGAGCCGCGCAGCTTTTCCATGACCGTCAACGACTACGGCATCGAGCTGGTCAGCGATCGCCCGGTCGAGCTGGACCCAACGCGCCTGCGCGCCTGGCTGTCGCCGGAGCATCTGGCCGAAGACATCGTTGCCAGCCTCAACGCGGCCGAGATGGCACGCCACCGCTTCCGCGACATCGCCCGTGTGGCCGGCCTGGTCTTCCAGGGCTACCCCGGCCGCCACAAACGCGCCCGCCAGCTGCAGGCCTCCAGCGGGCTGATGTTCGACATGCTAACCGAACACGACCCCGACAACCTGCTCCTGGCCCAGGCCCGAAGCGAGGTGCTCGAAGCCGAGATGGAGCTGGCGCGGCTGCGCGCCACCCTGGAGCGGATCGATCGCCAGACGATCCGGATCTGCCCGACGGAGCGGCTGAGCCCACTGGCCTTCCCGCTGTGGGCCGACCGTCTGCGGGGACAGCTGTCGACCGAGGATTTCCAGGCCAGGGTGGAACGGATGCTGGCCAGGCTGGAGCGCGGCGAGGCGGCGACGGGCGCAGCGATACCGCACGCCGGCGCCGCGTCCGGCTGAGTCGGCGGCCGCGGTGAGCGCCTGGATCGAACTGGCCGGCCATCGCCTGGAGCTGCGCTGCGAGCGCGCCCTGTTCTGGCCTGAGCGCAAAACCCTGCTGGCGGCCGACGTGCACCTGGGCAAGGACCAGGTGTTGCGGCAGCAGGGCCTGGCCGTGCCGGCCGGCGTGGTCGGCGCTGACTTGCGCCGTCTTGATCGGCTGCTGGCAAAGACCCGGGCCGAACGCCTGATCATACTCGGCGATCTGGTCCACGCCCCGCCAAGGCCCGGCGATCCGTGGCCGATGGAAATCGGTGCCTGGCGAGTGCGGCATTCGGCGCTGATGGTTGGGCTGGTGCAGGGCAACCACGACCGCGCGCTGACCCGCTGGCTGGCGGAGTGGAAGATCGTCGATCACGGGCTATTGCTGGACCTTGACGGCCTGTCCCTGGTCCACGAGTGGCAGCCGGGCCGGGCTTGTCCGGGGATTTCGGGCCACCTGCACCCGGGCGCGGTCATCCACGCCGGCCATGAACGCGTGCGCCTGCCGGCGTTTTTGCTGGGCGCGGATCATCTGGTGCTGCCCGCCTTCGGGCGCTTTACCGGCCTGATGGACCGACCCGCTTTCCCGACCGAGCAGCGCTGGGTGATCGCCGGCGATCGCGTTTTATCCCTATCCCCGACGATTCGTGCTTAAATAACGGGCCTGCCCCACGAGACTGCCGCGCTGCACGTCGACCCCCCTGCCGGGCCAGCCCCGCCGGCGCTCTCGCTGCTGCAATCGCCCGCCACGCTTGACGCGGCGGCCGACGCGCTCAGCCAGCGCGGATGGTGGCTGGGCGAGGATGCGCTTGAGGCCGGACTGACGGCGCAGCTGGCAGCCAATCTCATCGCCCTGCGCCAGGCCGATGCCCTGCACCGGGCCGGCATCGGGCGCGAAGGCGATTTCCGGATCCGCAGCGACGTTCGCGGCGACCGCATCCGCTGGCTGTCGTGCGCTGACCCGGTCCAGGCGCGCTTTCTGGCCCAGATGGAGGCCCTGCGCCTGGTGCTCAATCGCCGACTGTTCCTGGGCCTGTTCGAGTTCGAGGCCCACTACGCGCACTATCCTGCCGGCGCCTTTTACCGCCGCCACGTCGACAGTTTCCAGGGGGCGGCCAATCGCGTGGTTTCGCTGGTGGCTTACCTCAACGCCGACTGGCGCGATGACGATGGCGGCGAGCTGGTGCTCTACGAGGCCGCGGGCCGGACCCGCCTGGCGACCCTCGCACCGCGCGCCGGCCGGGTGGTACTGTTTATGAGCGAAGAGCTCCCGCACGAAGTACTGCCGGCGCGGCGCGAGCGGCTGAGCATCGCCGGCTGGTTCCGCCTCAACGCCTCCATCGCCGGTCAGATCGACCCGCCGCGCTGATCGTCGCGCTGATCGTCGCGCTCATCATCGCGGTCTTCGTCAGGCTCATCGATGACCTCGGGAACACCGCTATCGCCGGGTGCTTCGACCGGAATCGGCTCATCCAGCGTATCCAGCTTGAGTTCTCCGGCATCCTCGCCCCAGTAGTCGCGCAGGCGCCGCTCGCGCGAGCGCTGGTTCTCAAACTGGATTTCCAGGATGAAGGTCAGGCGCCAGTCGGAGCCGCGACGACCGCTGGCTTCATCCAGCGGCCAGGCGTGCTCGGGCTGGATCTCGTAGAACAGCCACGGGCGGGCGAACTGGCGCCGGAACCGCAATGCGACAAAGTACTCTTCGACATCGAACTGCGGCCGGGTGTAGCCGAACGCGCCGACCTCGGTTCGAATGGCGGTGCGCAGGTCGAGCTGGCGAAAGTCGGTCAGTGAAGTCCGCCAGTCCACCCCTTCAGAAGCCTCGGAAAAAGTCCCCCGGGCCGACCACCGCAGCAGGCGGTCCCGGTCCGGCAGCCACTCCCAGTCCAGGCGCGAGGTGGTCCCGAACCCGTCCTCGCGCTCCCAGAACCCCGTCTGCGTGGCCCGGACCAGGGTGTCGTCAGTCAGCGCGCGGACGTGGCGATAGCGGGCACGCACGCGCGGATTCAGGCCGCCGCTGGTCAGCCGAACGGTGGCGTCCAGGTCCAGCTGCGAGCGCTCGCGCTCGCTGGCGATAAAGCGCAGCCCCAGCCGCGTGCGGTCATCGCCGTCATCGGCCTCGGGGCCGTCGCTCAACTCGCCGCTCAGATCATCGTCGCGGCTGATCAGCAGGCGGACGCGGTCGGAGATGCGCGGCAGCTCGATGTTGGCGCGCACGCGAAGCCCCAGGCTCCAGCCATCGGACTGGTCCCACTCCAGCGCGTTGCGCATCCGGATGAAAGTGCCGACCGGGGTTTCTTCCAGGGCGCGTGGATCACCGAAAAAACCGTCAAACCAGGCCGCCGGCTCGCACAGGCGCTGGCTCATGTAGGAGTGCGAACGATCCAGCCAGCTCTCCGGCCTATCCTGCTCGTCGCGGCAGTGCATCTCCATGAGAAGCTCCTGCCGCTCCTCGCGATCTTCGATCCTGGGCTCTTCCTCCGACCCGGCTTCCTCGGCCGCTGAAGCGACGCAAAACATCAGGCCGGCGATCATCAGCAGCCCTCGGCAACTGTTCATCCACAACTCTCTTTAGGCAGACAGAAACATTCTGCCTGATAGCGTCAGACCGCGTCGGCAGAAGAAGGGTCAGCGGTCGATGCTCGATTGCGCCATCGCCCCTGCAGCACGCTGCTCAGCGGGCGCCGATCCGCAGCGCGTCGACCTCGACGATCACCGC
>JBMCIV010000214.1:0-3681 GCA_048616735.1 Wenzhouxiangella sp.
ACACCGAATAGGCCTTGTCAACGTTGTCTTCCAACGCAGCAATGGCGCGGCTATCGAGGCCGCACAAAAGGGCGAGTGCGGATCTTGTAACTTTTCGGTCAGGGTTTTGCGCTGCCAGATGGGCTTTCGCTTCGGCGACATACACCTGGCGAAATAGATTCACCAGCGCAGAGCACGAGACGCGTCCTACCGCAAGCCTGACGATCGGCCGGATCATTCTGACCATGGCTTCTACCAGCCAGTTAATGTCTTCTTTATGGGCTTTGAGTGCGGATTGTTGACTCATTTCAGCCCTCCACGAGTTGCGGACGATGGAAATAAAAGCCCTGGCCTAAGTTGACGCTGAGCTGCTGCAAGATCCCGAGCTGGCCCTGGGTTTCGACCCCCTCGGCGATAACCCGCGCCCCCAGTCCTCGGGCAAGGGTCTGGACGCTGTCGACGATGGCGCGATGGTTGGCCTGGCGGTCCAGTCCGCAGATCACCGACGTGTCGATTTTCAGGATGTCGACGATGCCGGCGGCGCACAGATCGAAGCAGTTCAGACGGGTTCCGAAGTCGTCGAGCGCAATCAAAATGCCGGCTGACCGGAGTTCCTGGGCTTTCTTGATCAGGCGAACTCTTTCGTTGCACTGACCGAACTCGATCAGCTCCAGGCAAATCGAATGGCCTTGTTCGGCCGCCGCTCGCTGACGTTTCAGGACCCCTCGAAGAAAGAGGTAATCGGTCAGGGAGGCCGGATGGACGTTGATGTTGATCCGCGTCGGTTCGTCCTGACGCATCAACCAGGCGGCCGCGCGCTCCATGATTTCAAGATCGGTGTCTACGGCAGGGCGCTCGGCGTAAAGCCTGTCGATGAACTGGCCCGGGGTTCCGTCAGCGGGCGACAGCGGGCGGACGAGCACCTCGTACCACGGTTGTTCGGCCCCGAAGCGATCATCCGGTGTGCTGAGCGCGTTGATCCGATGAACCGCGATGGCACAGTGATCGGCCGAGGCGTCGATGCTGAGCTGCTGCAGGAGGTTCGCACTCATCTGGCTTCCTCAAAAATGGCGTTTGACTAAATTGGCAATTGACGATATCGGCTTTTCCCTGCGGTTGCAAGCTTTTTTTTCCGGCCCGGGAAAATTCGCGGGCTTTGGCCTATCCTTTAGCGGTGGTCTGGCCGGTCCCGGGATCGGCCTGATCCCTAGTCCCCTGATCCGCCGATCGGCCCGGAGCGAACGGAGAGCAAAATGCCCTTGAGGCGATCGCGATTACTGATCTGCCTGATTTTGTTGGTTTTGATGGCCTGCAGAAACGAACCGGATCAGCCGCAGAATGTTTACAGGCACGCGCTTGACGGCGTGCCGGGCAGCCTCGATCCGGCCCATGCGGGGAATGTTTACGCCAGCACCCTGGTCGTCAACATCTTCGACACCCTGTACCGCTATCGCTACCTGGCCCGACCCTACGCGCTGGCGCCCAACCTGGCCGAAGACTTTCCCGAGGTGTCCGAGGATGGCCTGGTGATGACCTTCCGCCTGCGCGCGGCGCGGTTTGCCGATGATCCGGTCTTCGCCGACGGTCGGGGCCGCGCCGTGACCGCGTCCGACGTGGTCTTTTCGATCCGGCGACATTTCGATCCGGCCACCCGCTCCCAGGGCGCCTGGCTGTGGCGTGATCGCATCGTCGGTCTCGACGCCTGGGGCCGCGATGGGGCCGATCCGCAGGCCGATATCCCCGGTTTGCGGGCGCTGGACGAGCGCACCGTTCGGATCGAGTTGACCCGGCCCTATCCGCAGCTGGTCGAAACGCTGGCCATGGCGCTGTCGGCGATTGTGCCGCCGGAAGCGGTCGCGGCCTACGGTCAGGAGTTCGCGGTTCGCCCGGTCGGGTCCGGGCCGTTTCAATTGCGCAGTCTTGACGAGACCCGGGCCGTTCTTGAGCCCAACCCCAACTTTGAACGTCAGGCGCTGGATCTGGCGGCTGAAGGCTTTGATCCGGAACGCCACGCCGGCTACGGCCTGGCGGGTCTCGACGGCCGCCGCTATCCCATGCTCGACCGTCTGGAGGTGCACTTCATTCCCGAGCCGGCGAGTCGCTGGAACAGTTTTTTTTCCGGCCGCGAAGTCGACAATCTCATGCTGCCGCCCGAGCAGGCGGTGCGGGTGCTTTCATCGGTCCAGCCGCTGGTTTTCCAGCCGCAGGTCGAGCGTGAGTTCCAGACCCATACGGGCCAGGAAACCGGGCTTGTGTTCTATGGCTTCAACATGGCCAATCCGGCCATCGGGCATCACGCCAACGAGGCCCGCGCGCGCGCAAACCGCGCGCTGCGCTGCGCCATTCGCGACGCCTTTGACTGGAAAGCGCGTAATCGGGTTTTCTACCATGAGCTGGGCGAAGTCTATCCGGGCGTCATCCCGCCGTTTCTGCGCGAATACGACCCCGGCTTGTCGACCGACTCCGTGGTCCACAATCCGCAGCGGGCGCGCCAGCGCCTGGATGAGTACGGCTGGTCGGCCGAGGCCCTGCCCACCCTGGTCTACGGTTTTGAATCCACGGTTGAGCGGCGTCAGATGTTCGAGCAGTTTCGGGCCCAGATGGTCGCGGTTGGCTATCCCCGCGAAAAAATCCGGCCGGCGGGTTTCGGGAGTTTCGGTGAGTACCACCGGGCCATCATCAACGGCGAGGTGGACATTTTTCTGCTCGGCTGGACCCTGGCGTACCCGGACGCCCATTACAGTCTGCAAATGTTCTACGGGCCCAACGCGGCGCCGGGGGCGAACCTGTTCAACTACGATGATCGCGGGTTCGATGCGCTGTTCCGCACGGCCGCCGCGCTGCCGCCGGGGCCCGAGCGCACCGAGATTTACCGGCAGCTCAATCGCCGGGTGGTCGATGACTGCGTGGTCATCGGCAGCCTGACGCGCACCCGGGTCCACCTGTGGCATCCGCGGGTGCGGATGCTGCCGGACCGGGAAGTGCTGAGCGGGTTCTTTTTGCGCTTCGTGGACGTGCAGGAACCGGATCCTTGAGCCACCGCGGCGAGTTGCTTTTGCTGGTGGTTCGGCGACTGGCCGGCGCGCTGCCGCTGATCGTCGGCGTGACCCTGATCAGTTTTATGCTGACGGTTTATTTTGGACCGGATCAGACCTACGCCCTGATCGGCAAGAACGCCACCGCGACCGAAGTCGGGCAACTGCGCGCCGAGCTGGGCTACGACCAGCCGTTTCTGGTCCGCTCCGCCGAGTATCTGCAAAGCCTGGCGACCCTGGATCTGGGGTACGCCCAGGCCACCGGCGAGCCGGTTCGCGCCATGCTCGCGCGCACCATCCCCGTTTCGATGATGCTGGTCGCGCCCGGATTCATTCTGGGCACGCTGCTGGCGCTGGGCCTTGCGGCCCTGGCGGCCTGGCATCGCGGCGGCGCCGTGGACCGCTTCATCAGCGCGCTATCGGTGGTCGGCATGAGCCTGTCGCTGGTGGTCATCCTGATCGCGCTGCAGGCGGTGTTCGGGGTCTGGCTGGGCTGGTTTCCGGTGCGCGGCTGGGCGGTCGCCGGACCGCTTGACTATCTGCATCATGTCGCTGTGCCGACGCTGGCTTTCATCCTCGCCACGCTGGGCTACAACGTGCGTTTTTTTCGCGCCATCCTGGCCTCGGAAATGAGCTCCGAGCAGGTGCAAACCGCGCGCGCCTTCGG
>JBMCIV010000215.1:0-3667 GCA_048616735.1 Wenzhouxiangella sp.
CCGATCAGGGGCAGGCAATGACTGCGCATTTCTCGATCCTCTTAAGCAGGAATGGCATAGGCCAGACGATGTGCAGCTCAGGCGTACTGGCGCGCCGCGGCATTGCGCAGGCCGGTGACCAACAAGTTGACCAGCAGCGTGATCGACAGCAGGATCAGGCCCAACGCCATGGCCAGCGCGAGATTGCCCTTGCTGGTCTCCAGCGCGATAGTGGTCGTCATCACGCGGGTGACGTCGCGGATGTTGCCACCCACGATCAAAACCGCGCCGACTTCGGCAATGGCGCGGCCGAATCCGGCCAGAATCGCGGTCAGCACCGAAAACCGCCCCTCCCACAACAGCGTAAACGCCATCTGCGCCGGCGGGGTGTTGAGGGCCATAAGCTGCTCGCGACAGCCGTCGTCGAGATCGGCAATGGTCTGACGGGTCAGGGCCGCGATAATCGGGGTGACCAGCAATGTTTGGGTGATGATCATGGCCTGGGGGGTGAACAGCAGGCCCAGCTCGCCCAGCGGTCCGGCCCGCGACAGACCCAGGTAGACCACCAATCCGACCACCACCGGCGGCAGCCCCATGGACGCATTCATCATGGCCGCCAGCACGCCCCGACCGGGGAAACGAAAGACCGCCGCCGCGGCCCCCAGCGGCAGCCCCAGCAGCGTCGCCAAGGCCGTGGCCGACAGACTGATCTGCAGCGACAGCTCGATAATGCCCAGCAATTCCGGATCCCGGCTGGCGACCATCTGGAACATCAGGAGAAAGGCTTGGGAAAAATCTTCCATGAAAAGTTATGTCGTACTGCACCGAACTTTTGGGACCAATGGTGTATCTTGATCGCATGATAACCCGACTCAGCTCGCCAATTGCCGACGATTTCTTGTTGTTACCGAGCCCCGCGCTGCAAACGTATGGCATTCATTTGCATAACTTTTGAGGCGGGCCAGATCAAGATTCAGCGGCCCGCCAGCGCCGATGCGCCGGCCGGCGCATTGCGCGCATCCCGCCCGTGCCCGAAAATCGCGCCATGGACGTGAGACTGGATGTCTGCTGGTCGCTGGGCAGCGACAGCCCGGTACCGATGGACGCGCTGGTCTTCGACCTGCTCGAGGCAGTCGAACGCGGCTGCTCGCTGCGCAGCGCGGCCAGCCGGTGCGGTGCCTCCTATCGCCACGCCTGGGGCCTGATGCGCGTCTGGGAAGCGCGCCTGGGCGCACCCCTGCTCGACCTGGAGCGCGGCCGCGGGGCCACGCTGTCGGCTGTCGGCCGCAGCCTCCTGTGGGCGCAGCGACGGGCGCAGGCACGCCTGGCTCCGATGCTTGAAAGCCTCAGTGGAGAGGTCGAGCATGAGCTCGGCGAGCTGCTGGCCCGTTCCACACCGCTGAAGATGATTGCCAGCCATGATCTGGCCCTGGACCTTCTGCGCGAGCGGTTCAATGCCCTGGAGGGGACGGCGCTGAACCTGCAGTATCGCGGCAGCCTGGATGCGGTTCGACAGCTGGTCGCCGGGCACTGCGATGTCGCCGGTTACCACCTGCCCGGCTGGACGCGTCCCGGCAAGATCGAGACCGGCTTTAGCCGGCTGATGCCGCCAGGCGATTACCAGTCCGTGCATTTTGTCACGCGGCGCCAGGGACTGATGCTGCGTCGTGGCCTTTCGGCCAGCGTAACCGGTCTGCAGGATCTGCCGGCCAGCGGCCTGAAATTCCTCAATCGCCAGCCGGGCTCCGGCACCCGCCTGCTGTTTGACGAGCTGCTGGTCCAGACCGGAGTGCGGCCCGGCGACATTCTCGGTTACGAGGTCGAGGAGTTCACCCACCTGGCGGTCGCGGCCATGCTGGCCAGCGGGGCCGCCGATGTCGGCTTCGGCGTCCAGGCCGCCGCCGAGCGCTTCGGCCTGGAATTTCTGCCCATGGCCCACGAACACTATCTGCTGGCCTTTCGCAGCGCCAGCCAATCAACCGAGTGGTGCCAGGACCTGCTGAAGATCCTGCGCAATGACCAGGCCTTGCGCGACAACATCGGCCAGCTCTCCGGCTACGGCTTCCAAAACATGGGAGAAAGCTGGAGTCGCTGAAACCTGGCGTACGCGTGCGAAAATAGGGCACATGAACGACAAGACAACGCATCAAAACTGGTGGGCGGCGATCGGCCTGTTGTTGCTGGGCGTCGTCATCTTTGCGGTCTATAAAAGCCTGCAGCCCGAGCGCCTGGACCTGCCTGACTTTAGCCAGATCGAGCAGGTCGACGAGCGCAAGGCGGCTTTTTTTGAGTTTCTGGCGCCGATCGTGGCCGCGGAGAACCAGCGCGTGCTGGCTCAGCGCGAGCGCCTGCTCATGCTTGCCGAACAGCTGGAGGCAGACCAAGCCCTCTCTCCGCTGCATCGGCGCTGGATGGGAGAGCTGGCGGCCGACTACGAGCTCGACTGGCCAGGCGAGGCGCGCGCGCAAACGCTGGCGGCGCTGCTGCGCCGCATCGACACCGTCCCGCTGCCGCTGGCCCTGGTCCAGGCAGCCAAGGAATCGGGCTGGGGCGGGTCGCGCTTTGCCCGCGAGGGCAACAACCTGTTCGGCCAGTGGTGCTACACCCCGGGCTGCGGCATCGTCCCGACGCAGCGAGCGACCGACGCCCGCCACGAGGTCGCCGCCTTCGATTCGGTGCGCCAGTCCGTGCGCCGCTACGTCAACAACCTCAACACCCACCCATCCTACCGACCGCTGCGCGAGCTGCGCCAGGCCGAGCGCCGGGCCGGCAGGACGCCGACGGCGCTGACCCTGGCCGACGGACTGATCCTGTATTCCGAGCGCCGCGAGGCCTATGTCGAAGACATCAAGGCCATCCTGGTCGCCAACAGCGACCTGATTGTCGAGGCGATCAGGGCGACCGAAGCCGGCGCAAGCCCGGCTGGCGCAGGCCAGACATGATGCGCTGGGTGTGGATCACGCTGACGCTGGCCGCCTTTTTGCCGGGGCCCGATCCGGCCACAGCGGCCGTGGTGCTGGTCTATCACCACGTCAGCGACCAGACGCCGCCGTCAACCAGCGTCACGCCGGCGCGCTTCGCCGCCCACCTGGACTACCTGGCCGAAAACGATTTCGAAGTCTGGCCGGTTGAGCGCCTGCTGGCCGCGGCCATAGAGGGGGCCGAGACCCTGCCCGAACGGGTGGTCGCCATCACCTTCGACGATGCCTATGCATCCGTCCATCACACAGCCTGGCCGATGCTGCGCGAGCGCGGCTGGCCGTTTGCGGTGTTTGCCAATACCGACGCCATCGATGCCGGCCGCGCACCCTACATGGACTGGCAGGGTCTGCGCGACCTGCACGCCGACGGGGTGACCATCGGTAACCACAGCGCCAGCCATGCCCACCTGATCGCCCGCCAGCCCGGTGAAAGCGTCCGGGCCTGGCGAGAGCGGGTGAGCGCCGACCTCGACCTGGCCCGGCAGCGCATCGTCGAAGAAATCGGGGTCGAGCCGGCGATTTTCGCCTATCCCTACGGCGAGGATTCTTCCGCGCTGGCCGAGCTGGTGGGCGCGGACCACGAATTCGCCCTGGTCCAGCGCTCGGGCGCTGTGGGCGCCCACACCGACCCGCTGGCGGTTCCCCGTTTTCCCATGGCCAGCGGCTTCGACAGCATGGAGCGCTTCAAGCTGGCCGTGCATTCGCGC
>JBMCIV010000216.1:0-3662 GCA_048616735.1 Wenzhouxiangella sp.
AGACGACCTCAATACGCCCACCGCCCTGGCCGCCCTCAACCAGGTCGCGCGCCGGGTCGGTTCCGACGACGCCAGTGCCGCCGCCTGCCTGCGCGCCAGCGGTGCCGTGCTCGGGCTGCTTCAGCAGTCAGCCGCAGAATGGTTCAAGCGCCGCAGCGCAAAAGTCGACATCAAGCCCAGCGAGATCGAAGCGTTGATCGAACAACGCAACGCCGCGCGCCAGCAGCGCGATTTCGCCGCCGCCGACCGCATACGCGATGATCTCGCCGAGCAAGGTATCGTATTGAAGGATGGCCCGAACGGAACGACCTGGGAGACCGCCAACCGATGAGTACAGCGACCGCGCAACAAGCCCAGCAGGAAATCATCGAGGAATTCGGTTTTTTCGAAGACTGGATGGAGCGATATCAGTACCTGATCGACCTGGGCAAGAAACTGCCGCCCGTGCCGGCCGAGCAGCGTACCGACGACCGGCTGCTCGCCGGCTGCCAGTCCAAGGTCTGGTTCATTCCCGAGGGCGACGCCCAGCGCCTGGAGTTCCGCGCCTGCTCCGATGCCGCCATCGTTTCGGGGCTGATTGCGCTGATGCTGCGCGTGTATTCAGGGCGCAGCGCCGAAGAAATCCTGGCCACGGAGCCTGAGTTCATCGAAGCCATCGGCTTGAGCGAACATCTTTCGGCCACCCGGGCCAACGGGCTGGCCGCCATGCTGCAGGCCGTGCGCAACTCGGCCGCCGCGGCGCAATCCTGAAACTCGCATGAAAAAAGCCGGCCCAGGGGCCGGCTTTCTTAAGCCTTGCCGGACGCGCGATCAGTCGTCGCTGCGCTCCAGCACCACCAGCTCGACGCGACGGTTCTGCTGCCGGTTATCGGTGGAGGTGTTTGGCACCTTGGGTTGCTCTTCACCGTATCCGCGAACCTCCAGGCGGTCCGGATCCACGTCACCCTCGTTGACCAGGTAATCCCGGACCGCGCTGGCGCGGCGCTCGGAAAGACTTTGGTTGTAGGCTTCAGGCCCCAGGTCACAGGTATGCCCGGCGACCTCGATGCGCACCAGTTCCTCGTGCAGGTTGAGCAGGGCCGCGGCTTCATTCAGTTCGGCAACCGCCTCGGAGCGCAGCTCGGCCGAGTCCAGCTCGAAGGTCACCATGGCGTCGAACTCGAAAATCACCTCCGGTTCGGGTTCGGGCTCCGGCTCGGGCTGCGGAGCAGGCGCCGGGGGCGGCGGCGGTGGCGCCGGCTCGGAGCGCGGTGCCGGCGGCGGCGGCAGATCACCCAAGCGCACGGTTAGCGCGAGCGTTCCGAGGATATCGACGAAGCCGCGCGAGCGGTTGAAGGTGTCGCGGTCGTTGTCGTAGCGGCCCTCCAGCTCGGCGCGCAGCGACAGACGATCGTTGAGCCGATGAGCCAGCCCGGCGCCGAGCGAACCGTAAATGTCGCGCCCGTCGTCGAAGTAGCTGGCGTGTTCCTGGATGCCGCCCGCGACCAGCAGGTAGGGGCGGGTTGCCGCGTCGCCGACGTCAAGGTGGTAACGGCCGACCACGCCGTAGGAGTTCAGGCGGATCGTTTCGCTATTGCCGGGGGTCTGCTGGTCAAACTCGGTCTTGTAGCGGTCCAGCCGGAAATCAATACTGAACTGGGGCGTGAAGAATTTACCCAAGCTCAGCCCGTAGTAGGGGCCATCGTCACCGAGTCGGTCATCGTGCGGCCGCGCAAAACCCACGGCCGGCGCCAGGTACCAGCGATCATCGAAGTCCGTTTCGGCTTCGGCGCTCTGGCTCATCATTGCGATGGCGCCAACGGCCATCGCCAGTATGCTCATTTTCATTGATATGTTCCCTGTCCCGATTGGTTGTCCACGTCGACGAGCGACTTGATCACTCGCCCGCTCTGGTCGTTGTCACCGACCCTAAGGTTAGCCCCTTCAAGCAGTGGACAGTATTAAAGATTGCAAAGTTCCAGCAACCTTGCTGCCGCTGCTCGCGCCTCAGCGACTGTCGCGCATCTGCTTTTGCTTCAGCTCCCAGCGCTCCTGGGCATCCAGGCACAAGGTGGCGATGGGCCGAGCCTCCAGACGGGCCAGGCCGATCTCTTCGCCGGTTTCCTCGCAATAGCCGTAAGAGCCGTCTTCGACCCGGCCCAGGGCCTGGTCGATCTTGCCGAGCAGCTTGCGATAGCGATCGCGGGTGCGCAGTTCCAGGCTGTTTTCGGTCTCCCGGCTGGCCCGCTCGGCTTCATCTCCGACGTCGCGGACTTCACCGCGCAGGTTGTTGATGGTCTCCTGCGATTCCTCGATCAGCTCGCTGCGCCAGTTCAGCAGCATCTGGCGGAAGTATTCCAGATGCTCCGGACTCATGTAGGGCTCATCTTCGGACGGCTTGTAGCCTTTGGGAAGCTTTACACTGTTGTTGGACATTGAGATCGGTTTGCCTCGCGCCTGTTGAAACAGCAAACCCGCAATTATATAGCCTAAACACCCCAGCCACACAACCCCATGCAGCGTATTCTTTTGGCCCTCATTCGAGCCTACCGCTACCTCCTCTCGCCCTGGATCGGGGGGCAGTGCCGATTCACGCCCACCTGCTCGGTCTACGCCCGCCAGGCCATCGAGACCTACGGCGCCGGACGGGGCAGCTGGCTGGCCCTGAAACGCATCCTGCGCTGCCAGCCGTTATGTGACGGCGGCCACGATCCGGTGCCGGGCATCGACGCTGAACCGCAGCAGTCGGATGAAAACCAGGAAGAAGAACGGCCCGCCCCGCGATGACCGGCCCCTACAACGAACCCTAAAGCAGCACGATCAGACTTACCCCCAGAAACGCCAGCCCCACCCCGGCAAGCTTGCGCCGCGACAGCGGCTCATCCAGGACCCACCAGGCAAACAGAACGATAAACGCCGATGCGGTCTCGTTGAGGACCGAGGCGATCGAGGCCTGGGTCAACTTGTAGCCGGCCAGCCACAGCATCATCGACACGTAGCTGCCCATGATGCTGGCGAAGATCACGGTCGGCCAGGGCTGCGGCGCGCGGTAATGAATCAGCATGCGCTGCCAGCCACGGCTGAGGTACACAAACACCAGCATGCCGGCCGCGCCTGCCGCCAGGCGAACCCCCACCGTCCACAAAAACGGATGGGTTTCGAGGATGGGTTTGACCATGACGATCCCGATCGCCATCAGCAGCACGCTGCCGGCGCCAAACGCCACCCCCAGGCGCAGCGCCCGCAGGCTGACCTCCTGGCGGTTGCGGTGCCAGGTCACCAGCAAGACGCCGGCCAGGACCACGACGAAACCCAGGTACTGCAGCGGCCGCAGCGATTCGGCCAGAAACAGCACCGACAGCAGCACGACGAAGGGCGAAAACAGCATCCCGACCACGCCGGTGCGGCTGGCGCCCATCAGGTTCAGCGCGCGCAGGTACCAGGTATCGGCAATCGCGATTCCGACCAGGCCCGAAAGCAGCACGATGCCCCACTCCGACAGGCTGTAGCCGGGCAAGCCGGGGCCGTGGAAGACCAGGATGGTCGGCACCATCAGCCCGGTCGCCAGCAGATTCTTGAACAGGTTGAGCTCGAAAGCGGGCAGGGTTTCCCCGGACCGTCGAAACAGCACGACCGCGAGCGCCCAGCACGCCGCGCAGGCGACCGAAAAGAACTCACCCACG
>JBMCIV010000217.1:0-3661 GCA_048616735.1 Wenzhouxiangella sp.
CCTGTCCGAGCCTGACGCCAGCAAGTAGGTGAGCTCGTTGAGTTCTCCCGTGCCTTGACCCGCAGCCCCCGGGCCGACAAGCCGGTTGATGATCACGCGACGGCCCCAGGCATCGGGCGAGCCATCGCGCAGGTAACTCGCCATCTCCATGTTTGGAGGCGGATCGATCCGGCCGCGCCTGAGTGGAAGCTCGGGTGCATAGAGCGGGACGGCGTTCTCACGCTCGAGATAGCTGGTGCCGTAGTTGAAGATGTAGCGGCCGCCATCCATGGTGATGCGGCCGGCCACCACCGGCTCGGTCTCACCCGGCAGCCAGGTCCAGACGAAGGCGCAGGCCGGCGTCTTTCGATCAGAAGTCATCATCGACCGCCCTGCGGGACGAGCGGACACTCTTGGGCAGTAGCGTCAGTTTTTCTTCGAGTCGGGCGTTCTCGGTGCGAAGTGTAACGTCGTCGAGGTCGAACAGGCGCACACCGGCCAGCGATGCAGCTTCGAACACGATGCCGATCTCCGGTCCCGGTGCACCCTTTTCGATGTTGTGGAGTGTCGTGCGGCTGATACCGGCGCGGTCGGCCAGTTCTTGTGCTGTCATCCCGCGCTCCGTGCGCCCGATCCGGATCAGCTTTCCCAGCATCGAGAGCGCCTCGCGCGTCTGGCGCGCGTAACTTCTCGTGCGCTTCATGGCAGATTCCTTTCTGTTTGTTCAATTCAATGAACATCGTAGGTATGGCTTGGGTTGGATGTCAAGTTGACGTTCGTTTAAGTGAACGTAAAATATTTTCGCGTTTGGTTAAATGGACATCAATGGCATTATGCGGGCTTTGCCTAATGCTGGGGCGAGGCCAAACAGGGAAATGCTGGCATAGGCCCGGCACAGCGGGGCCAGCACCTCCTGCCGACAATACCGAAACCTCGACGTGCATAGTTTTCTGCCCCATGCCCAGACGCCTGGGGTGGGGAGGACCCTCTTCAGTTCGACGCGTGGCGAGGCCTTCAGAGCGTCCTCCCCACCCCAGGCGGCCTCGAAGCCTGCATCAGGGACGAGCGATCAGGCAACCTGAAACCCACCGGGCATTTGCGACAATACGCCGATGCCCACTTCCTTCGACCCGGACCAGGTCCTGCAGCGCGACATCGCCTGGCTCAAGCGCCGGCACCAACAGCTGAGCCGCTTTCGCGGGCCGGCCGACAAACGCGAAGCGCTGGAATCGGCCTACCGGCAGCGCCTGCAAAGCTCGCAGGCGCGCGTGGCCCAGCGCCAGGCCAGCCTGCCGCCGCTCGAGCGGCCGCCCGAGCTGCCGATCAGCGCCCATGCCGACGCCATCGTCGAGGCCATTCGGACCCATCCGGTGGTGATCGTGGCCGGCGAGACCGGGTCGGGCAAGTCCACCCAGCTGCCCAAGCTGTGCCTGGAGGCCGGTCGCGGCCTGCGCGGCCTGATCGGCTGCACCCAGCCGCGCCGGATCGCGGCGCGCTCGGTCGCGCGTCGGGTGGCCGAGGAACTGAACACCGAGCTGGGCCAGGCGGTCGGTTTCCAGGTGCGCTTCAACGACCGGGTCTCGGCCGATTCCTACATCAAGTTCATGACCGACGGCATTCTGCTGGCCGAAATCCACGGCGATCGGCGCCTGGATGCCTACGACACCCTGATCATCGACGAGGCCCACGAGCGCAGCCTGAACATCGACTTTCTGCTCGGTTATCTCAAGCAGCTGCGCCGGAAGCGACCGGACCTGAAGGTCATCATCACCTCGGCGACGATTGACACGGAGCGTTTTTCCAGCCACTTCGACCAGGCGCCGGTGATCACCGTCGAGGGCCGCGGCTACCCGGTCGAGGTGCGCTACCAGCCGCCGGAAGACGGCGAGGACCTGGGGCGGCAGGTCCGGCGCGCGGTCGAGGCCGCCGGTCGAATCGATCATCGCGGCGATATCCTGGTGTTCCTGCCCGGCGAGCGCGAAATCTTCCAGGTCGCGCGCGAGCTCAAGCGCGCCAGCCTGGCCCATACCGAGGTGCTGCCGCTCTACGCCCGCCTGCCGGCCGAGGCCCAGGACCGCATCTTCCAGTCGCACACCGGCCGGCGCATCGTGCTGGCCACCAACGTTGCCGAGACCTCGCTGACCGTGCCCGGCATCCGCATCGTGATTGACTCAGGCCTGGCCCGGATCTCGCGCTACGCGGCCCACTCGCGCGTGCTCCGGCTGCCGGTCGAGCCGGTCTCGCAGGCCTCGTCCAACCAGCGCGCCGGGCGCTGTGGCCGGATCGGACCCGGGGTGTGCATCCGGCTGTTCGATGAGGCCGATTTTCACGCCCGGCCCGAATTCACCGAGCCGGAAATCCAGCGCGCCGGCCTGGTCGGCGTGGTGCTGGAAATGCTGGCGCTGGGCCTGGGTGAGCCGGAGGATTTCCCGTTTGTCGATGCGCCACCCAGGCGCCTGATCGCCGAGGCCTGGATGAGCCTGGTCGAGCTGGGCGCGGTCGATGCGCAGCGCCGGCTGACCGCCATCGGGCGACGTCTGGCCCGGCTGCCGGTCGATGCCCGCCAGGGCCGGATGCTGATCGAGGCCGAGCGGCGCGGCGCGCTGGCTGAAGCGCTGATCCTGGTGGCGGGCATGAGCATCGCCGACGTGCGCGAGCGGCCGCTGGACCAGCAGCAGGCCGCAGACTCAGCCCACACCGAGTTCGCGGTGCCGGGGTCGGATTTCCTGACCCTGCTCAGGCTGTGGCGCTGGTGGCAGACAACGCGCGCCGAGCACTCCCGCAGCCAGGCCGACAAGCAGGCCCGCAAGCGCTTTCTCAACGCCCAGCGCCTGCACGAGTGGGGTCAGCTGCACGGGCAGCTGCAGGGGCTGGCGCGCGCAGAGGGCTGGACGGTCGGCAAGCAGGACCAGGCCGAAGACGAGGCCATCCACCGCAGCCTGCTGTCGGGCCTGCTGGGGCTGATCGGCCAGCACACCGAAAAGGGCGAGTACCAGGGCGCGCGCGGCCACAAGTTCCGGATCTTTCCCGGCTCGGGCTTGAGCCAGCGCACGCCCGGCTGGATCATGGCCGCCGAGCTGGTCGAGACCGGTCGCACCTACGCCCGCATGGTCGCGCCGATAAAGCCTGAGTGGCTGGAGCAGCAGGCGGCCCACCTGCTCAAGCGGCGGGTGTTCGATCCGCACTGGGACCGGCGCTCGGGCCGGGTGATGGGCTACGAGCAGCTGAGCCTGCACGGCCTGGTCGTGGTCGAGAAGCGACGCTGCCACTACGGCGCGCACGATCCGAAAACCGCGCGCGCGCTGTTCATCCGCCACGCCCTGGTGCGCGGCGAGATCAACGCCCGAGCCACGTTCCTTAAGAAAAACCGCGCCCTGCGCGAAGAGCTCGCCCTGCATGAGCACAAGCGAAGGCGCCGCGACGTGCTGGCCTCGGACACCGAGCTGGAGGCGTTTTTCGATGCCCGGTTGCCGCAGGATGTGTTCACCACCCAGGCGTTTTTGAGCTGGTACAAGGCCTTGTCGTCCGAGGCGCAGGATCGGCTGCTCTACGACCAGGCCACGCTGCTGCGCGAGCAGGCGCCGCTGGCCGAGCGCGATGCCTTCCCTGAGCGGCTGCAGATCGGCCCGGAGCGCTTTGCCCTGCACTATCACTTCGACCCGGCCAGCGAGATCGACGGGGT
>JBMCIV010000218.1:0-3571 GCA_048616735.1 Wenzhouxiangella sp.
GAGATGGTGGCGGGGGCCGCCTGGGCGGCGGTACTGGCTTGGGTCTGCGCCATGGTCATGGGATTCACGCCTCGCTCAGGCGGCCTTTTCGGCCGCGTTGTCGGAGGCGTCGGCCTTGGGCTGCAGCCAGCTCATGCGACCGCGCAGCGCTTTGCCGACGCGCTCGATCTCGTGCTCGGTGCGCTGACGCAGCAGGGCGCGGTGCTGCGGCAGGCCGGCCTGGTTTTCCAGGATCCAGTCGCGCGCGAAGCGGCCCGACTGGATTTCGCCCAGGACTTCGCGCATGCGCTCGCGGGTGCCCGCATCGATGATGCGCGGGCCGCGGGTCAGGTCGCCGTAGGCGGCGGTATCGGAGATGAACTCGTACATCTTGGCCATGCCGCCCTCGTGCAGCAGGTCGACGATGAGTTTCAATTCGTGCAGGCACTCGAAGTAGGCCACCTCGGGCTGGTAGCCGGCCTCGACCAGGGTCTCGAAGCCCTGGATGACCAGTTCGGCGGTGCCGCCGCACAGCACCACCTGCTCGCCGAACAGGTCGGTCTCGGTTTCTTCCTGGAAGCTGGTGTCGATGACCCCGCCGCGGGTGCCGCCGATGCCGTGGGCATACGACAGCGCCTTGTCGGCGGCCTGGCCGGTGGCGTCCTGGGCGATCGCGCGCAGGCAGGGCACGCCGCGGCCTTCGGCGTACTGGCGCCGGACCAGGTCGCCGGGGCCCTTGGGCGCGACCATGATGACATCGATATCGGCGCGCGGCTGGATGCTGCCGAAGTGGATGTTGAAGCCGTGGGCAAACAGCAGGGCCGCTCCGGGCCGGATGGCCGACTCGATCTGGCCGTAGACCTGGGCCTGGGCCATGTCGGGGGTGAGCAGCGCGATCAGGCCGGCGCTGGCCGCGGCCTCGACTGGCTCGGCGACGCGGAAGCCGTCGTCGCCGGCTTTTTTCCAGCTCGCACCGCTGCGGCGCGCGCCGATGACCACGTCGTGGCCAGAGTCTTTGAGGTTGCGGGCGTGCGCCCTGCCCTGGCTGCCATAGCCGATCACGGCGATGGTCTGCCCGGACAGGGCGTTGCGTTGGTGGTCGGCTTCGGTCCAGATTTTCATGGTGGGCTTGGCTCCGTAAAGGTTTGAATGGATGAAATCAGCGGTCGAAAGGGAATCCGGTCACAGCACCCTTGGAGGCGCTGGAGACCTGGGCGATATAGCGGGCGTAGACGCCTTGCGTTGCCGCCGGCGGCGGCTGCTGCCAGCCGGCGCGGCGGGAGGCCAGGTCGGCGTCAGTGTTCAGCGTCTGGGCGTCGACGTCGATGGTGACGGTATCGCCGTCGGCCAGGAAGGCAATCGGGCCGCCGTCGGCGGCTTCGGGGCTGACGTGGCCGACCATGAAGCCGTAAGTGGCCCCGCTGAAGCGCCCGTCGGTGATCAGGGCGACCGACTCGCTCAAGCCCTGCCCGACCAGCGCCGCGGTCACGGCCAGCATCTCGCGCATGCCGGGCCCGCCCTTGGGTCCCTCGTAGCGGATCACGACAACGTCGCCGGCCTGGATCTGGCCAGACTGGACGGCCTGGAAGGCGGCTTCCTCGCCGTCGAACACCCGCGCCGGGCCGGCGTGCTGCAGGCGGCCGTGGCCGGCCAGCTTGATCACGCAGCCTTCGGGGGCCAGGTCGCCGTAGAGCACGCCGAAACCGCCGCGCGGCTTGATCGGCTCGGCCACACTGCGGACCACTTCCTGCCCCGGCGCGGCGGTTGCGCCCTCGACCTCGGCCAGCAGCTTGCGGCCGGTGCAGGTGGGCGCGTCGACCAGCTTGCCGGCCTTGGCCAGCTCGGCTACCACCAGCGCGGTGCCGCCGGCGGCGAACAGGTCGGGGGCCATGAAACGGCCGCCGGGTTTTAAGTCGGTGATGACCGGCGTGGTGCGGGCGATGTGGTCGAACTCGTCGATGTGGAAGTCGCGGCCGGCCTCGCGGGCGATGGCCAGCAGGTGCAAAACGGCGTTGGTCGAACCGGCGGTGGCGGTGACCACGGTGGCGGCGTTGCGCAGGGACTCCACGGTGATCAGGTCGCGGGCGCTGATGCTGCGGCTGAGCATGTGCATGATGACCTCGCCGCAGCGGCGGGCGGCCTCCGGCTTGCCGGGGTGGACGGCGGGGACATCGTTGACGCCCATCGGCGACAGGCCCAGCAGGGTCATGACCTGGGCCATGGTGTTGGCGGTGAACTGGCCGCCGCAGGCACCAGCCCCGGGGCAGGCGGCGTTTTCGATCGCGTTCAGCTCGGCCTCGTCGATCTTGCCGGCCGCGCACGCGCCCACGGCCTCGAACACGTCCTGGATGGTGATGGCCAGCTCGTTGTGCTGGCCGGGCATGATGGAGCCGCCGTACAGGACCACGCCGGGCCGGTCCAGCCGGGCCAGCGCCATGGCCGCGGCCGGCAGGGTCTTGTCGCAGCCAACGATGACCACGACCGCATCCAGGCAATGCCCGCGAACGGCCAGCTCGATGGAATCGGCGATGGTCTCGCGCGACATCAATGACGCACTCATGCCTTCCGAGCCCATGGCGATGCCGTCGGTGACCATGACGGTGTTGAACTCGATCGGCGTGCCGCCGGCGTCGAAAATGCCCTGCTTGACCGGCTTGGCCAGCTCTCTGAGGTGGTAGTTGCAGGGGGTGACCTCGCTCCAGGTGTTGACCACGGCCACCAGCGGCCGCTCGATATCGGCGTCGCTCAAGCCGGTGGCCTTGAGCATTGCCCGGGCCGGTGCCCGGCTTGTCCCCTTCTTGATCTTGTCGCTTTCCATGCCCTGTCGTGTTGCCCTGTCGATGCCCTGATCGAAGTCCGGACCAAAAAAAACCCCGCTCCTTTCGGTAGCGGGGTTTTCGTTCGTCTGGTGGTTTGCTTTCGTGCGCTAGACGGACCCGCTACCTGTTTGCAAGGTAATAAGTACGAGTACGAGACCGAGTACGAGCACGGAAGCCGGAATGAGCCGATCGCGCAGGTCGCGCTGCGGGGCAGCGACGATGGCCTTGGTCTGGTTGCGCGATGCAGTGCTCATGGGAGCGAACAGTAATGAAGCCCTGCACAAGAAGTCAAGCATTTTTTTGCAAAAAGTTTTACACTGAATACGTGCCCACATAATCCGTGCTTGCTATGAACCTGACCCTTTCCATCAACAAGGAGCTGCTCGAGCAGGCCCGTGAAGCAGCCCGCGCCCGGGGCAAAAGCGTCAACCAGCTGGTCCGGGAATACCTGGAAGAGCTGACCACGGCACAGGCGCTGGACAGCGAACTGGCACAGTTCCATCGCACCTGCCGAACCGGGCACAGCCGTGGCTGGACCTTCGATCGCGACGAGATCCATGAAAGAGCGTAGCTTTCTCGACACTAATATCCTGGTCTACACCGATGATGCAGATGCGCCCGAAAAGTCGCAGCTGGCGATCGAACTTGTGGAACAGGCGCTGCGAACCAAAAAAGGCGTGATTTCCTCCCAGGTACTCCAGGAATACATCGCCACCAGCACGCGCAAGCTGGGCGTGGCCATCGAGCTCGCCAAGCAACGCGCCCGATTGTTC
>JBMCIV010000219.1:0-3537 GCA_048616735.1 Wenzhouxiangella sp.
CTCGGCGAGATCGATCACGTCGGGTAGTCCGTTGTGCCGCCAGGACAGGCTTTGGCGGTGCAGCGCCGGGACCTGCTTGCTGGTCAGCGCGCCGCTAAGCATCACGCGGCCCCTGGCATCAGCTTTCAACATCGACATCCAGCTCGATGTCGCCGGCCTGCAGGCGGGCCAGCATGTTGTCGAAGCCGTCGCGCCGAATCTCCTCGCCGATCTGGCTGCGGAAGGTGGCGACATAGGAAATGCCTTCGATGATGACGTCGAACACGCGCCATTCACCGTCCGAGCGGCGCAGCACGTAGTCGACCGGGGCCTCTTCACCGGAGTCCAGCTCAAGTCGGGTGCGCACCCGGGTGGCGCGCTCGGTGTTGTCGCCGGCCAGCGGCAGGATTTCGACCTGGTCGCGGCTTTCGAAGTCCAGCAGTCCGGTGGCGTAATTGCGCATCAGCACGTTCGACAGGGCTTCGGCGAAGGCCTCGATTTTTTCCTGCTCGAGGCCGCGGCCGTGTTGACCGAGCACCAGCCGGGCGGAGTAGACCGTGTCCAGGCGCGGCAGCAGGCGTTCGCGCAACGCCTCTTGCAGGCGCTCGGGATGCTGCTCGAATTCGCTGCGGTTTTCATCGATTAGGGTATACAGCTCGGCCGTGGTCTGGCGAATCAGTTCCACCGGCTCGGCGGTGTCGGCCAGGGCCGGCACCGCGGTGGCCAGGGCCAGCACCAGAATCAGAATCTTGGGCATCAGTTTTCTTCTCCTTCGCTGTTGAACAGGTAGCGGCTGATGAGCTGCTCAAGCACCAGCGCCGAGTTGGTCAGCAAAATCTTGTCGCCATCGCGCAGAAACTCGGGCGAGCCGCCGGGCTCTAGGCTAACGTACTGGTCGCCGGGGATGCCGGCGGTCACGATCGAGGCCGAGGTGTCTTCGGGCAGTTCGTCGAACTGCTCGCCGATGCGCAGCGTCACGCGCGCCTCGTAGGTATCCGGGTCGAGCTCGATGCGGTCGACCGTGCCGACGGTGACGCCGGCCATGTTGACCTTGGCTCGTGGCTTGAGGCTGCCGATGTCGGAGAACGAGGCGGTAACGGTGTAGCTGCCGCCGGAGACCACGCCGCGGTCGGTGGCCTGCAGGGCCAGGAAAACGAGCGCGGCGACGGCCAGAACCATGAACAGGCCGGCGGTCAGTTCGATCTGGTGGGAAGATTTCATCTGGGTGAGGGTTCCGGAGTCACAGCATCAGGGCAGACAGAACGAAGTCGACGAACAGGACGACGATGGCGGTGGCGATCACGGTCTGGGTCGTGGCCAGGGCGACCCCCTCGCCGGTCGGACGCGCGGTCCAGCCGTAGAATACGGCCAGCCAGGCCGCGATCAGGCCGAAGATGACCGACTTGAGCATGCCGTGCCCGAAGTCCCGTCCCAGCTCGACCGAAGTCTGGATATTGCCCCAGAATACCAGCGAATCGGTACCCATCAGGAAGACCGCATAGACCACGCCGCCGAGCAGGGCGGTGACGTTGAAAATCAGCACCAGCGCCGGCACCGCGATGATCCCGGCGATCAGGCGTGGCTGAATGATCCGCTCGAGCGGATCGATCGCCATCAGGTCGAGCGCGTCGAGCTGCTCGGTGGCGCGCATCAGGCCGATCTCGGCGGTGATCGAGGTGCCGGCCCGGCCGGCAAACAGGATCGCGGTCAGCACCGGGCCGAGCTCGCGGAACAGCGACAGCGACAGCAGCGTGCTGGTGGCATCGGCTGCGCCGAAGCGGGCCAGGGCGTCGTAGGACTGCAGGGTCAGGACCAGCCCGACGAAGAAGCCGCAGGTGACGATGATGACCAGCGAGCGCACGCCGGCAAAATAGACCTGGCGCAGCGTTTCGGCCAGCTGCAGGCGGGTCAAGCGCATGCGCGAGATCACCTTGAGCAGAAACAGTCCTGCCCGACCGATCTGGCGCAGCGATTCCAGCGGTCCGCGACCGGGTACGGCCGGCGTGCTCATCGCTCACCCCGGCCCAGCATGTCGCTGGCGATGTCGGGGGCGGGGTAATGAAACGGCACCGGTCCGTCGGGGTGGCCGCGCATGAACTGCTGGACGAGCTCGTGGTCGCTGGCGGCCAGTTCTTCCGGCGTGCCGCTGGCGATCAGGCTGCGGTCGGAGATGATGAAGCAGTGATCGGCCAGGCGGGCGACCTCGTCGACGTCGTGGGTGATCACCACGCTGGTGGTGTCCTGGACGTCGTTGACCTCCCGGATCAAGCGCAGCGAAACGCCCAGCGAAATCGGATCGAGTCCGGCGAAGGGCTCGTCGTAGAGCATGATATCGGGGTCCAGCGCCATGGCCCGGGCCATGGCGATGCGCCGGTTCATGCCGCCCGACAGCTCGCGCGGATACATCTCGGCCGCACCGCGCAGGCCGACCGTCTGCAGTTTGATCAGGACCAGCCGGCGGATCAGGGTTTCGGGCAGATCGGTGTGTTCGCGCAGCGGCAGGGCGACGTTGTCAAAGCAGGTCAGATCGGTGAACAGGGCGCCGTTTTGCAGCAGCACACCCAGGTTGCGCCGGAAGCGGCCCAGGTCCCGGCCCTTGAGGGTGTCGACCCGCGTCCCGCCGACCAGCACCTCGCCGGCATCGGGCCGGATCTGGCGTGTGATCAGGCGCAAAACGGTGGTCTTGCCGGCGCCGCTGGGGCCCATGACCGCCGTGACCTGGCCGGCCGGAATCTCGAGACTGAAATTTTCCAGGATGGTCCGGCCACCCAGGCGCACGGTCACGTCGCGCAGCGCTACCGCCGCATTCCTGGCTTTTCCATCGACCATGTGAGGATTCCAACGTCCTTGACAGCACTTCTGACTCAGGCCACAAGCATAAGTTTAGCCTTCCGGGCTGTCACGAAACAGTGACAGAGGTCACAGCCGGGGACCGGGCCCGGCCGTGTGGGCTTACAGGATATAGCGGCTGAGATCCTCGTTGCCGGCCAGGTCGGCCAGCGTGTCGTCGACCCAGGCGGCGTCGATCTCCAGGCGCTCGCCAGACCGATCCGGGGCGGTGTAGGAGATGTCTTCAAGCAGTCGCTCGAGCACGGTGTGCAGGCGGCGCGCGCCGATGTTTTCGGTCGACTCGTTGACCGCAAAGGAAATCTCGGCCAGCCGGGTGATGGCTTCGTCGGCGAAGCTCAGCTCCACGCCTTCGGTGGCCAGCAGCGCCCGGTACTGCTCGGTCAGCGAGGCATCCGGCTCGGTCAAAATGCGCTTGAAGTCCTCCACCGAAAGCGCCCGCAGCTCGACCCGGATCGGCAGCCGCCCCTGCAGCTCCGGCACCAGGTCCGACGGCTTGGCGACGTGGAACGCGCCGGAGGCGATAAACAGCATGTGGTCGGTCTTGACCGCGCCGTAACGGGTGTTGACGGTGCAGCCTTCGACCAGCGGCAGCAGGTCACGCTGTACGCCTTCGCGCGAGACCTCGCCGCCGCCGTGGCCTTCGGAGCGGCGCGCGACCTTGTCGATCTCGTCGAGAAAGACGATGCCGTTTTCCTGCACCGCTTCCAG
>JBMCIV010000220.1:0-3527 GCA_048616735.1 Wenzhouxiangella sp.
CCTCAGTCCGCCGGGGACGGGCAGGGTTTTTCGGGCTTCAGCGACTTCTTCGAAAGCCTGTTCGGCGGCTCCGGGTTCGGCGGTGGCCGGCGCCCAGGCGGGGCCGGGGTGCGGGCGCGCGGGCGCGATGTCCATGCCACCGTCCAGATCGATCTGCCCACCGCCTACGCCGGCGGCGTTCAGCGCCTGAGCCTGGATGGCGGCGGGGCCGGCGCCCGCACGCTGAACGTGCGCATTCCGGCCGGCGTGACCGAGGGTCGCCAGATCCGCTTGAGCGGGCAGGGCGAGCCAGGCATCGGCGGCGGACCGGCCGGGGACCTTTACATGGAGGTCCGACTGAAGCCGCATCCGTTTTTCGAAGTGCAGGGCCGCGACGTTCACCTGAGCCTGCCGATCGCGCCCTGGGAGGCCGCGCTGGGGGCGCGTCTGAGCGTGCCGACCCTGGGCGGCAAGGTCGAGATGAATATCCCCGCCGGCACCTCCAGCGGCAAGCGCCTGCGCCTGAAGGGCAGGGGTCTGCCGGGCAAGACCCCGGGTGACCAGTACGTCATCGTCAAGGTCGTGGTCCCGGCCGCCGAAAGCGCGCGCGCCCGTGAACTTTACGAGGCGCTCAAGGCCGAGCAATCGTTTGATCCCAGAGCGGGAATGGAGAGCTCGTCATGACACCATCGAATCACCTGCCCGTGGCCGAACTGATCGCCCAGGATCTGGAGGCCGATCTCGACGAGATCTGCCGGATCTGCGGACTGGAGGCCGAGGAGCTGCGCCAGTGGATCCAGGAAGGCGTGGCCGAACCGCGCGGCGGCGCGGCCCGCGACTGGCAGTTCAGCGCGCGCCAGCTGCGCCGGGTGTGGGTCGCCCGCCGCCTGCGGCGCGATCTGGAGCTCGATACCCGAGCCCTGCCGGTGGTGCTGGACCTGATCGAGGAAGTCCAGACCCTGCGCCGGCGCGTGCGCCTGCTCGAGCGCGTGATCGAGGACTGATCGCGGCATAATGGGGGTTGTGATCGCCATCTGACCCCGAAAGCCGTGCCCCAACCTCGCTACCCCCATCTTTTCCAGCCGCTGGACCTGGGGTTCGTCACCCTGCCCAACCGCATTCTCATGGGCTCCATGCACACCGGCCTGGAAGATCGGCTGTGGAACTGGCCGAAGCTGACCGAGTATTTCGTCGAGCGCGCCCGCGGCGGGGTCGGGCTGATGGTCACCGGCGGGATCGCGCCGAACCGGCGCGGATCGCTGGCGCCGCTGGCTTCCAAGCTGACCAACCGCTGGGAGGCGATGCGCCATCGCAAGATGACCGACGCGGTCCACGAGGCCGGCGGCCGGATCTGCATGCAGATCCTGCACGCCGGGCGCTACGCCTACCATCCGTTCTCGGTCGCGCCTTCGGCGATCCAGTCGCCGATCACGCCGTTCAAGCCCAGGGCGCTTTCTGCCGGGGGCGTGGAAGGCCAGATCCGCGATTTCGTGCGCTGCGCCGCGCTGGCGCAGAAAGCCGGCTATGACGGCATCGAGGTCATGGGATCCGAAGGCTATTTCATCAACCAGTTCTTGGTCCCGCGCACCAACCATCGCAGCGACGAGTGGGGCGGGGCATTCGCAAACCGCATGCGTGTGCCCGTCGAGATCGTCCGGCGCACGCGCGCGCGGGTCGGTCCGGACTTCATCATCATCTACCGCCTGTCGATGATCGACATGCTCACAGACGGCAGCAGCTGGGAAGAAGTCGTCGCCCTGGGCCAGGCCATCGAGCAGGCCGGGGCGACCATCATCAACACCGGTATCGGCTGGCACGAGACGCGCATCCCGACGATCGCTACCTCGGTGCCGCGGGCGGCGTTTACCTGGGTCACGCGCAAGCTGCGCGAGTCGGTCTCGCTGCCGCTGGTGACCAGTAACCGGATCAACATGCCGCACACGGCCGAAGCGGTGCTGGCCCGGGGCGATGCCGACCTGGTGTCCATGGCCCGGCCGCTGCTGGCCGACCCCGAGTGGGCCAACAAGGCGCAGCAGGACCGCGCCGACGAGATCAATACCTGCATCGCCTGCAACCAGGCCTGCCTGGACCACGTCTTCCAGAACAAGACCGCCTCGTGCCTGGTCAACCCGCGCGCCGCCCACGAGACCGAGCTGGTGATCGAGCCGGCCGCCAGCCGCAAGCGCATTGCCGTGATCGGGGCCGGTCCGGCCGGGATGGTGGCGGCGGTCACCGCGGCCGAGCGCGGTCACGACGTGACCCTGTTCGACCAGGCCGAGCGCATCGGCGGGCAGTTCAACATGGCCAAGCGCATCCCCGGCAAGGAGGAATTCGTCGAGACCCTGCGCTATTTCGCCCGCCGGATGGAGTTGACCGGGGTGGCGCTCCAGCTGGGCATTCGCGTCGACGCCGAGGGGCTAAGCCAGGCGGGCTTCGACGAGGTCGTGCTGGCCACCGGGGTCAAGCCGCGCGACCCGCGGATTCCGGGTCAGGACCACCCCAGCGTGCTGAGCTACGTCGATGTCCTGCTGCACGGCAAGCCGGTTGGCAAAAAGGTCGCCGTAATCGGCGCCGGCGGGATCGGTTTCGACGTCAGCGAATTCCTGGTCCACGGCGACGTGCCGGCCGCGCCGGACCCGGACCAGCCTTGCCGCGAGGACTTCTTCGAGCACTGGGGCGTGGACATGACCCTTTCCGGGCGCGGCGGCGTCGAAGGCCGGCAGGTCTCGTTTCCGTCGCCTGCGCGCGAGGTCTACCTGCTGCAGCGCAAGACCACCAAGCCCGGTGCCGGCCTGGGCAAGACCACCGGCTGGATTCACCGCACCTCGCTCAAGCATTTCGGGGTGCAGACGCTCTCGGGCGTGAGCTACGAGCGCATCGACGATGCCGGCCTGCATATTCGCATCAACGATGAGGCCCGCTGCCTGGCGGTCGACAACATCGTCATCTGCGCCGGCCAGCTGCCCAACCGGGAGCTGGCCGAAGCGCTGGAGCCGCTGGGTATCCGAACCCACCTGATCGGCGGCGCCGACGTGGCCGCCGAGCTCGACGCCAAGCGCGCGATCGAGCAGGGCACGCGCCTGGCGGCCACCTTGTAGCCGCGTTCGAGCGTCACGAACCCGCAACTGAACAACCCTGGAAGGATTTCACCATGTCCATCGCACCAGAACACTACCCGGCCATGCTCACCGAGCTTCGCCAGACCTTCGCCTCCGGCCTGACCCGCGATCTGGCCTGGCGCGACGCCCAGCTCGAAGCCATGGACAAGCTGCTCAGCGACAACGAGGAAGCCATCGGCCGGGTGCTGGCCGAGGACCTGGGCAAACCACCCCAGGAGGTGCTGCTGGGCGAACTTGCGCTGCTGTTTAGCGGCATCCGCCATACCCGCAAGCACCTCAAGCGCTGGGCCAAGCCGCGCAAGGTCTCGACCCCGGCGGTGGGTCAGCCCGGGCGCAGCTGGGTTCAGCCCGAACCGCTGGGTGTGGTGCTGATCCTGGGCGCCTGGAACTATCCCTTCCAGCTGATCTTCGGTCCGCTGATGCCGGCGC
>JBMCIV010000221.1:0-3503 GCA_048616735.1 Wenzhouxiangella sp.
ATGGCCGAGTACGGCATGGTCACGTGCATCTCGCCGCCGCCGCTTTCCAGCTCGATGCCAAAGCGCGTCACCACCACGATTTCCGACGGGCTGACGATGTTGGCGAACTGCGGATTGACCTCCATGTTCATGAACTCGAAGTCCACGTCCAGCGCCATTTTCCAGGCTTCCTTGAGATCAGCGAACACCTGCTGGCGCATGCGCTCGATGATGCGGATCTCGACCGGGGTGAACTCGCGCCCCTCGATCCGGGTATAAAACCGACCGCTGCCGCCAAAAAAGGTGTCGACGATAGAAAAAACCAGCTTGGCGTCCATCACCAGCAGGCTGGTCCCGCGCAGCGGGCGAACCTTCATCAGGCTCAGGCTGGAGGGCACGTGCAGGGTGTGCATGTACTCCTGGAACTTCATCATCTGCACGCTTTCGACCGACATCTCGGCCGAGCGCCTGAGCATGTTGAACAAGCCGATGCGGAAGGCGCGGGCAAAGCGCTCGTTGATCATCTCCAGCGTGGGCATGCGCCCGCGCACGATCCGGTCCTGGCTGGCCAGATCGAACGGCTTGTACTCGCCGTCGGCCTCGACCCCGGTTTCGGTCTCGACATCGCCGCCGTCAACGCCGTGCAACAGCGCGTCAATCTCTTCCTGGCTGAGGATGTCTTCGGCCATGGCTTTGTGCCTGCCTACTGGACGATGAACGAGGTGAAGAACAATTGTTCGACCTCGCCGGGCTCGTCGTTGTCGCGCAGAATGCGGCGCACGGTCTCCAGGCTTTCGCGGCGAAGCGCTTCCTTGCCTTCGGTGGTATCCACCGACTCCAGGGTCTGATCGGAAAACAGCATGATCAGGTCATTGCGGATCACCGGCTCGTGCCGCTCCACGGCCGCGATCACTTCCGGGTCCCGGGCCATGAGCTGCACGTTGACCTGCATGAAGCGCCGCCCGCCGGTGCCGGAGAGGTTGTTGACGAAGGCCGGGTCCATGCCGTAGTAGATCGGCGGCTGGCGCGGCTCGGGCTCGTCGGCAGCGGCCGCGCCGCCGCCGAGCAGGCCCAGCGGATCATCTTCGGAAAACACCAGGAAATAGGCCCCGGCGCCGCCCCCGGCCAACAGCAGCAGGAACGACAGCGAAATGATGACAATCCACATTGTCTTGCGGGATTTGGGCCGGGCCGCAACGACTTCCCCTTCAGGCTCGTCGTCGGTCGGTCGTCTGCCCGCTTGCCGGTTATCGGCTCTGGCCATGCTTTCGGCTGCTCCATTGGTGAGATCAGACCCGTTTTTACCACAGGAGGAAAAGCAAAAGGCGTGCCACGCGTCAGTCGGCGCAAGCGCCAGAAATTTGACGCCCGGCGACGAGGCGACGTCACCGGGCGCATTAACCGAAAGTCAGGCAGTCAAAGGAAGGAGGTGCGTTCAGGCATACGCATCCAGCAGGCCGCGGCCGCGCAAGTTCAGCTCCACCTGCACGGGCAATTCATCAGGCTCGACCTCGCCGCTTTCACCCGCGCTGCCGGCAACACCACGGCGATGATCATCGGGCGTCGCGTCCTCGGGCTCGGAGTCGAACACGGAGGCATCACCCAGGTTGATGCCCTGCTGTTCGAGCTGCTCGCGCAGTCGGGGAAGCATGGCTTCCATGGCCTCGCGCACCGGTCCGTTCTGGACGTTGAGGACCACGTTGGCCTCGCGCCCCTGCACCTCGAGGCGCACGTCGACCTTGCCAAGATGTTCCGGGTGCAGCTGCAGGCGAGCCTGGCTGACGCCCTGTTCGCGGGCTGCCATCCAGACCACGCGCTGCATGGCCTGCTCGGCAGCCGCCCGCATTTCGCCGGCGCTGGCGGCCGGCTGGCCCAGCAGCTGGGCGGTCGGCGGCAGCGCCGGCTCGCGCGCCGGCGTCGCCGCGGCAGGCGTCAGCGGCGCGGCGTTGTTGTCGGCACGCGCGGTGAGCGCGCCGTTGTCGGTCTGCAGCGCTTGTCCGCCGCCGGCACTGTGAAGCTGCTGCGACAGCAAAACCGCGCGCGTGATCTCGGGCATGACCCGGCCCAGCGGGCCGGCGTCGCTGCCTTCACGCGCGGCCGCACTCATTTCGGCCAGGCGCGCCAGCGCCGCTTCGCGGCCGGCCGGCGTCGCCGCTTCAGGACGATTCTGCACCCCTTCCTCGCGCCCCGAGGCGCGCTGCGTGGACTGCCCGAACGCGGCCAGCGCCTGCAGCGCAGAACCTGCATCCGGGGCGCGTGGTGCCGACAGCTTCGCCACCTGGTCGCTCAGGCGCTGGAGGATGAGGATCGAATCTTGCAGGCGCTCGGTAACGCCATCGGCAGGCCCATCGTCCAGGCCGGTTTCGGTTGCCGTGGACTGCTCCAGCAGCCCGGCCATGCCCTCCTGCAAGCGCGCCAGGCTGTCGCGAATCTGGGCCTGCAGATCGGCGATCAGCGACGGCGCCGAGGCCTCGGGCATGGAATCTTCCAGCACCCCGAGCAATTCCTGCAGCTGCGCGAGCAGTTCCTCGCCGACCGGCAGCTCACCGTCGACGGCCTCATCCATCAGCGCGTTGAGTTCGCCGAGCTGACCCAACCAGTCCAGCGCCGCAGCGTTGTCTTCGAGCAGCGTGGATTCCAGCGCTCCGGGCGTTTCGGCGCCGGATTCGAACATCGCCAGCGCCTCGGCCCAGGCCGCTACGCCGTCGGCACCGGCAACACCGCCCGCGCGGCCGGCGCCGGATGGACCCGAGAGGGCAGAAAACAGGGCGTCGAGATTGTGCGGCATCATGGTTGCTTTCCTCGCATCAGTCGATTCAAATTCAGATCATCGTTAACGCGCTGCTCGCGCTGCTCTTCGGTCCGCTGTTCGTCTTCGGCGCAGCGCTCGGCGGCCTTTTCGACCGCCTTGACCCGCGCCCTGGCCGCGATCCAGACCTCGCGCTGCCGCTCAAAAGCCCGACCGGCAGCGGCCACGTTCTGTTCCTGTTGCCGAATGGCCTCGTTGAGCCGGACCAGGAACTGCGAGTAGTTGGCCAGGCGCGCCGCGCTGCCGCCGCTGGCCTGGGCCGCGGCCAGCTGCTGGTGGTAACCCCGGCAGTAGTCTTGCAGTCGATCGAGCTGTTCTTCGGCCTCCTGCAGCTGGCCGCCCAGCAGGGTCAACTCGCGCGCCGCGGCCTCCTGGTCCTGGCCGACGTGGTCGGCAATCCGGTACAGGCGCTTCGATCGGGTCACGATCCCGGCTCAGCGCCCGTGGGCAACGCAGGGTTAGGTGCAACGCCCGTGCCAGCCCTCTGCGCGCCCTTCTCACCGGACGCCAGGGTCTGGTCAAGATCCAGCAGGCCCTGGTCGAAGGCCACCTTCTCCGAGGTCTTCTGGCGCACGAAGTCCAGCAGTTCCGGGTACTTGGCGACGGCTTCGTCGATTCTGGGATCGGCGCCGCGACGATAGGCGCCAACCGCGATCAGGTCTTCGTTCTGGCGATAGGTGGCAAAGATTTGCCGGAAGCGGCGAACTTGTTCCTG
>JBMCIV010000222.1:0-3500 GCA_048616735.1 Wenzhouxiangella sp.
CTTGGCGTGGGTCTTGTGCCCGACCACGCCGTAGACGACCTGGACGCCGGCTTCTTGCAGGCGCGTGGCCAGGGTAATGTTGGCCTGCTCGTCAAAACGCGCCCTGAGCTCCACGATCACGGTCACGTCCTTGCCGGCGCGGGCGGCCTCGACCAGCAGGCCGACCAGGGCGGAGTCCACGCCGGTGCGATACAGCGTCTGCTTGATCGCCAGGACCGCGGGGTCGGCGACGGCCTGGCGCAACAGGTCGACCACCGGCTGGAAGCTGTCGTAGGGATGATGCAGCAGCCAGTCGCGGCGGCGGATGGCGGCAAACAGGTTGCCGCCTGGCGCCAGACCCCGGGGCGAGCGCGGCTGGAAGGCCGGAAACTTCAGGTCGGGGCGGTCGGTCTGGTCGCAGATCGCGCTCATTCGATTGAGGTTGACCGGCCCGGCGCAGCGATAGATGCTGTTTTCGGTCAGGCCGAACTTGCTGGCCAGGAAGCGGGCGACGGTGTCGGGGCAGTTGGTGGCGACCTCCAGGCGGACCGCCTCGGCGAAGCCGCGCTCGAGCAACTCGCCTTCCAGGGCGCGCGCCAGGTCTTCGATTTCCTCTTCGTCGACAAACAGCTCGCTGTTGCGCGTGACGCGGAACTGGTAGCAGCCGCGCACCTTCATGCCGGGAAACAGCTCGTCGATGAAGGCGTGGACCACCGAGGACAAGAAGACATAGTCGTTGGGGCCGCGGGAATAGCTTTTGGGGATGCGGATGATGCGCGGCAGCGAGCGCGGGGCCCGCACCAGCGCCATGCCGCTGTCGCGCCCGAAAGCGTCCTGGCCCTCCAGCGAGACGGCAAAGTTCAGGCTCTTGTTGAGGATGCGCGGAAAGGGATGGGCAGGATCCAGCCCCAGCGGACTCAGCACCGGCAAGATTTCCTGGCGGAAGTGCTGGTGCAGCCAGCGTCGCTGGCGACGCTTCCAGACCGATCGCCGCAGGATGCGGATGTCCTCCTCGGCCAGCGCCGGGGTCAGTTCCTCGTTCATGACCCAGTACTGCTGCTCGACCATCTCCAGGACCGCCGTGCGAATGGCCTCCAGCGCCGCGGTGGGGGTGAGTCCGTCCGGACCGGGCTGGTTGGCGCCGTGCTGCATGCGCTGGCGGACCGAGGCGACCCGAACCTCGAAGAATTCGTCAAGATTGGTGCAGGAGATGCACAGGAAGCGAACCCGTTCGAGCAAGGGGATCCGGCTATCGCGCGCCAGCTCCAGCACGCGCCGGGTAAACGCCAGCAGGCTCAACTCGCGGTTGAGCAGCAACTCCGGCGCCTCCAGGTCATCGGATCGCCACTGCGCCAGTTCCGGCGCCTGCTGAACAACGGACCGAAGATGATCGGAAGCGGATGTTGCCATGCGCCGGCGCCTTTTCGGGGTGAGGATGACGGTCGTTGACTGTACACCAAATCAGCCGCCTGGGCGGGGTGTTGGCCCGGCTCAGCGCCGCACGTTCATGCGCCGCAGATGAAGGCTGCGAAAGTCGTTCAAGCGAGCGTTGATGCGGGCGCGCTGGTAGTAGTCCAGGTCGCTGCGTTCGAGGACTTTTTCGAGTTGCTCAATGGCCTCTGGAATACCGCCTCGCAGGTAGTAGCTTTCGGCCAGCGCTTCGGTCGCGCGGACATTGTCGCCGGACCGGTCGGCCGCCTGGGCCAGCAGCTCGGTCATGCGCAAATCGTGTGGGTGATCGCGCAGGTGGGCGCGGATGACGGTGGCCGCACGCGCGGCCCGATCGCCGTCGCCGCCGTACATCAGCGCCTCGGCGTACTGCGTGGTGACCTGGCGGCTGCCGGGGAAAGATCGATACAGGTCAGCCAGCGTCTCCAGCGCTTCGTCGGCGCGACCCTCGGTCAGCAGGACCTCGCCTTCGAGCAGGCGGTAGAGCTGGCGCTCCGGCTCGGCTTCCAGCAAGGTTCGGAGTTGCTCGTGCGCCTGGTCGAAGCGCCGTGCCCGCACCAGGGCCAGGGTCAGCCCATAGCGCATCGCATCGGCCGGTCGATCCCCCTGTTCGAGGCGCAGGCGGAACCAGTCGATGGCCTGGTGCGCGCGCTGGCTCATCAATACCCGCAGCCGCGCCTGGATGAAATGGAAGCGCTCGTCGCTGCGCGGTTCGCGAACGCTGATCTGCTCGGCCCGGCTGCGCGCTTCGGCCACGCGGTTGATGGTCAGCGGGTGGGTACGCAGGTATTCCGGCGGCCCCTGTCCCATGGCCCGGCTGGCCATGTTGAGGCGCTCGAAGAAGGCGGCCATGCCCTTGGGGTCATAGCCGGCGGTCGCCAGCAGACCGATGCCGACGCGGTCGGCTTCGGCCTCGTTTTGACGGGTATGGTTGATGGAAAACTGCTGGGCCAGCCCCATGCCGCTCAAGAGCACGGCCTGGCTGGCATCCGGGCTGCCCGCGGCCCCGGCGGCAACGGCCAGCGCCAGCGTGGCCAGCATGGTCGGCAGGGAGGTCGACTGCTGCGCCTCCATGGCGCGGGCGAGATGGTCTTGGGTGACGTGGGCGATCTCATGCGCGACCACGCCGGCGATTTCGGCTTCGGTCTGCGCGGTCAGGATCAGCCCCGAGTGCAGGCCGATGACGCCGGCCGGGGCGGCAAAAGCGTTGATGCTGGGATCGCGGATGACGAAAAATCGGAAAGGCGCGTTGTTTCGAGAAGAAAACGACACCAGCCGGAAACCCATCTCGTCGAAGTAATCCCTGACCAGCGGATCTTCGATGAGCAGGTTGTTGGCGCGCAGGTAGCGCTCGAAATCACGCGCAAAGGTTCGCTCTTCTTCCGGGCTGAGTACCCGCGTGGTGGTGCTGCCCATCTGCGGCAGACGCAGCGATTGCTGAGCCGCTACACTCATGCTCAGGCACAAGATGCCGATCATCAGCAGGAGTCGGGTCGGTAAACGAATCATCATGAATCTAGGACCGATGCACAGACGGAATGTTTCGGCAGGCGCTCGAGGATAACGCGTGAGCCATCAGCGCGTCATGCTGGTGCGCGCGCGTCCCGGAACTTCCGAGGCGCGGCGGGCGCTGGAAACTGCTGCCGGCTGGGCCGTAGAGCAGGCTCCCAGCCTGGTTTTCTTTCACGGTCCCGGGCTGATCCATGCCGCGGGCGCTGGCGCGTGCGGTTTCTCGACGCTTGGCCGCCGGGGCTTGGACCTCAGGGTGTGCCGGGCCGGCTGGCGGCGGCTGAGCGGGGATTCGGTCCCCGAGCCGTTCACGGTCGGCAGCCTGGTGCAGTTCTGGGCTGCCGCGCTGGGCGCGCTCGAGGTCCGGTCTTTCGGCGCTGAACGCGATGACTGAGCGGCGCTTCGTGATCGAAGTCGATGGCCTGCCCGCGCCGGCCGATCGATCCGAGCTGCTGGAGCTGATTCTGGCTGCGGCCAGCCTCGAGGTGCCGATCAGCGTCGTGTTGAAAGGAAACGCGGCCGATCTGCTCACGCTGTCGTCGACCCGTGGCTGGCGCCAGCCC
>JBMCIV010000223.1:0-3496 GCA_048616735.1 Wenzhouxiangella sp.
GTCATCGTCAACGGCCCGGAAGGCGCGACGTTCGAGTACATGAACGACTACATGAACGAAATCGAGGCGCGTCTGCTGCCGCTGGTCGAAGACGGCGAGATCTCGCGCCTGCTGGTGCGCTCGCCGCGCGCGTTCGGCAGCAACATCGCCAACTTCAACTCCGGGATCGCCATCAGCGTGCTCCAGCCCTGGGGTCAGCGTCGCCCGGCGCGCGCGATCATGGCCGACGTCCAGCAGCGCCTGGGCGATCTGCCCGGGGTGCAGGTGGCCGCCCGCATGCGCCAGGGGTTTGCCCAGGGCTTCGGCAACCCGGTGCAGTTTGTCATCGGCGGCGGCACCGATTACGAGACCCTGGCCCAGTGGCGCGATACCCTGCTGGCGGCCATCGACGAAGACAACCCCGGCCTGGTCAACATCGACTGGGACTACAAGGAAAACCAGCCCCAGCTTGAAGTCCTGATCGACTATGACCGCGCCGCCGAGCTGGGGGTGACGGTCAGCAACATCGGCCGGACGCTGGAGACCATGCTGGGTTCGCGCCGGGTGACCACCTACATCGAGGACGGCCAGGAATACGATGTCATCGTCGAAGGCGAGCGCGACCGCCAGCGCAGCCCGGACGCGCTGAACAACCTGTACGTGCGCTCGGAGCGCTCCGGCCAGCTGATCCCGCTGTCGAACCTGGTGCAAATCGAGAACTTTGCCGGCTCCAATACCCTCAACCGCTACAACCGCATCCGCTCGATCACGCTCGAGGCCGGGCTGGCCGAAGATCTGACCCTGGGCGAGGCGCTGGAGTACCTGCGCGCCAAGGCGCGCGAAGTACTGCCGGAACAAGCAATTATCGACTACAAGGGCCAGAGCCGCGACTTCATGCAGGCCGGCGGCTCCATGGTCTTTGTCTTCGTGCTGGGTCTGGTCGTGGTGTTCCTGGTGCTGGCCGCACAGTTCGAGAACTGGATCCATCCGCTGGTGATCATCCTGGGCGTGCCGCTGGCCGTCGGCGGCGGCCTGCTCGGCCTGTGGATCACCGGATCGACCCTGAACGTCTACAGCCAGATCGGGCTGGTCATGCTGGTCGGTCTGGCGGCCAAGAACGGCATTTTGATCGTCGAGTTCATCAACCAGCTCAGGGACTCGGGCACCGCGTTCGAACAGGCCATTGTCGAGGCCTCGGTGATCCGGCTGCGGCCCATTCTGATGACCGGTATCACCACCGCCGCCGGCGCCGTGCCGCTGATCCTGGCCGCCGGGGCCGGGGCGGAGACCCGCCAGGTCATCGGCATCGTCGTGCTGTTCGGGGTACTGGTCTCGATGGTTTTGACCCTGTTCGTGGTGCCCGTGCTCTACCGGCTGCTGGCCGCCGGCACCGGCTCGCCGGAGCGGGTCAAGCGCAGGCTGCAACGCGAACTCCAGGCACAAACTCAAGCCGTGCAGCCGTCAGAATCCTAAAGCTGAAGGTCGCCCGATCAGCGCAAAGGCTTGGGCGTCGTTTCAGTCGGCGCTTTGCTCGGTCTGGCTGGTCTCGTCGCTGCCGGTATGACGAGGCTGCACGCGCGCCTCGATCCAGCGCCGCACCCGGCGGCGCTTGGGCCAGTGGACCAACTGCTCGGTATGGATGCTGCGCGCCCGGATCAGCGGCTGGCCGTCGCCATGCTCGAGGAAAAACTGGCGGCTGGCGCCAATGTAGGACTTGCTCGGCCCATGCGTAACGGCCACTGAAATACTCAGTTGCTCGATGCCGTCGAAGCGCCGGTCGATTTCTTCGGTGTCCTCATCCCGCCTGGGGTTGGACTGACGGCCGAGAATGATGTCGGCAAAAGACCCGAGCACCAGGTAGCCACCCGGCTGAATCGGACCCTGGCGCAGTCGCGTCTGCACGTCGCGATCATCCGGCGTCATGCGATGGTAATCGACGACATAACGGACCGCGGTGCCGTGCTCACCGGTGATCGTGGCCAGAACGCACTCCAGGTGCACCGGCTCCTGGCTCATGTTGACGAACATGCATAAGGCGCTTGGCGCATTTTCGTGGGCGTGGTGAATGATCAGGAACGGCCGGCTGGCGCGCCGGAACTGCATCAGCGCCAGCTGCAGGTAGGCAATCCAGATGACCACCATCAGCACGCTGGTGGCCGCCGTGACCACTGAAGGGCTCCATTGGTCGAGTTCCATTACCCCTCATGGTATGTCAGCAACCCGGGAGTGTCGGGCAGATCACGCAAAATAGACGCCAACACGCCTCGAACAATCTGCCAGGCCGTCTGGGCTCAAGGCTGTTCGCATCATGCAAAGACGCCTTTATCCCTCATTGCAGCAGCGCTCCCGAGCTGCCTGGACTCAGACAAACCCGCCGGCGGCCCGCCCCGACGCCCAGGCCCACTGAAAATTGTGCCCGCCCAGGTGGCCGGTGACGTCGACCACCTCGCCGATGAAGAACACCCCCGGCAGCTTGCGGGCTTCCAGGGTCTTCGACGACAGCTCGTCGGTATCCACGCCGCCGATCGTGACCTCGGCCGTCCGGTAGCCTTCCGTACCGGCCGGCCAGACGGTCCAGGGCTGGCAGCGTCGGACAATGTCGGCGATCGCCGCATCGCCCAGCTCGGCCAGGCGCGGGTTGCCCAGCCACAGTTCGCACCAGCGCTCGACCAGCCGGCGCGGCAGATACTCGGCCAGCACCGTTTTCAGCTGCGCGCGCGGCCGCTCCAGGCGCAGCTGCTTGAGGGTTTCGGCCAGATCCAGTTCGGGCAACAGATCGATCTGAACCGCCTCGCCCGGCTGCCAGTAGGACGAGACCTGGAGCATGGCCGGCCCGCTCAAGCCCCGGTGGGTGAACAAGGTGCCCTCGCGGAACTGCCCGGCGCCGGCTTCGGCCAGGCTGTCGACCGAAACCCCGGCCAGCCCGTCGATCTGCTCGAGCTTGCGGCCCTCGAGGACGAACGGCACCAGGGCTGCGCGCGTGGGCTGAACCTTCAGTCCCTGATCGCGTGCGAAATCGAAGCCAAAACCGGTCGCGCCCATGCGCGGGATCGAGTAGCCGCCGGTGGCGATGACCAGAGATTCGCAGGTGATGGTTCCGGCCGGCGTGGACAGGCGGTGCGGCGGTCCCAGCTGCTCAATCGTGACCGGTGCGTGGGTCTGCACCTGCGCCCCGACCCGCTCGCACTCGGCCAGCAGCAGGGCCACGATCTGCTTAGATGAGCCATCGCAAAACAGCTGGCCCAGGGTTTTTTCGTGGTAGGCAACGCGGTGTTTTTCGACCAGGGCGATGAAGTCCCACTGGGTGTAGCGGCTGAGCGCTGACTTGCAAAAATGCGGGTTGGCCGAGAGAAAGTTGTCCGGGCCGGTGTGCAGGTTGGTGAAATTGCAGCGCCCGCCGCCGGACATCAGGATCTTCTTGCCGACCTTGTTGGCGTGATCGAACACCCGCACCGAGCGGCCGCGTTCCCCGGCAGCGATCGCGCACATCAGCCCGGCCGCGCCGGCGCCGATCACG
>JBMCIV010000224.1:0-3487 GCA_048616735.1 Wenzhouxiangella sp.
AGCACCAGACAGGCCGAGGCGCGCAGGTCGGTGGCCATGACCGGCGCGCCGGTCAGCCGGGGCACGCCGCGGGTGACGACCATGTTGCCCTCGACCTGCATGTCCGCACCGAGCCGCTGGAGCTCAGGCACGTGCATGAAACGGTTTTCGAATACCGTCTCGCGCACCACCCCGGTGCCCTCGGCAATGGCGTTGAGCGCGGTAAACTGGGCCTGCATGTCGGTGGGAAAGCCCGGATACGGGGCGGTCGTGATGTTGACCGCGCGCGGTCGCCGCCCGCCCATATCCAGCTCGACGTGGTCCTGGCCTGAATCGATTTCAGCCCCGCACTCTTCGAGTTTCTGGAGCACCGCATCCATGATGTCGGGGCGAACCCGGGCCGCGCGCACGCGACCGCCGGTCATGGCGGCGGCCACCAGGAAGGTGCCGGCCTCGATCCGATCTGGCAGCACCTCGTAGTCATAACCGGCCAGGCTTGAACGACCCTCAACCGTGATCTTGTTGCTGCCGTGGCCGCTGATCTGGGCGCCCATGCTGATCAGGCATTCGGCCAGGTCAACCACTTCGGGCTCCTGGGCGGCGTTTTCGATAACGCTGGTGCCGTCTGCCAGGGTGGCGGCCATCAGCAGGTTCTCGGTGCCGGTGACGGTGACCGTATCGAACACCACGCGCGCGCCCTTGAGGCGCGCGGCCCGGGCCTGAATATAGCCGCCTTCGACGCTGATATCGGCGCCCATCGCGGCCAGGCCTTTGAGGTGCAAGTCCACCGGACGCGCGCCGATCGCGCAGCCACCGGGCAGCGACACCCGGGCCGAACCGTTGCGCGCCAGCAGCGGTCCGAGCACCAGGATGGAGGCGCGCATGGTCCGGACCAGGTCGTAGGGCGCCAGGTCCGTATCCAGTTGGGCCGCGTGCAGCTCCACGCCCGAACGCTCGCCCAGCCCGATGTCCACGCCCATCTGACCCAGCAGCTCGATCGTGGTCGTCACATCCTTCAGATGGGGCACGCCGCCCAGTCGGCAGGGATCGGCGGTCAAAAGCGCCGCCATCAGGATCGGCAGCGCGGCATTTTTCGCGCCCGAAATCTCGACCGTACCGTGCAGGGGCCGCCCGCCCGTGACCTGAATCCGCGCCACCGACTATCCCCCGGCTCTAGGCTTCGTCCGGACTTTTGAGCACCAGACTCAACGCGTGTATCTCGCGCCCCAGCGTGGGGCCCAGCGCGTCGTGGATGACGCGATGGCGCTGCAGCCGTGACTGGCCGCGAAACGTCTCGCAGACCACCCGTGCGGTGAAATGGACGTTATCGTCGGAATCAACGCTGACTCGGGCTTCGGGCATTGCCTGTAAAATCAACGCTTGAATTTTTTCTGGATCCATGGGCCGGTCGTGACGGTAGTGACGTGGAAGCGGTAGTCTAACCCACAGCCTGAATCATCGGACCCTTCACCGCACGTGACAACTTCGCTTCTGATTGCCCTGCTTCAGCTGGCGGCCGGGTTCATCCTGCTGATCTGGTCTGCCGACCGGCTGGTCGCCGGTGCCTCGGCCCTGGCCCGTAATTTCGGGATCTCGCCGCTGATCGTGGGTCTGACCATTGTCGGTTTTGGCACTTCAGCCCCCGAAATGCTGGTCTCGGCCATCGCCTCGCTCGAGGGCCAGCCTTCGCTGGCGGTCGGCAACGCCATCGGATCCAATATCGCCAACATCGGCCTAATCCTGGGCCTGACCGGCATGATTTATCCGCTCACCGTCGAGCGCGGCACCCTAAAGCGCGAGTTCCCGATCCTGGCGGCCATCATGTTGGTGAGCCTGGCCGTGATGAGCAATCTCTACCTGAGCCGACTCGATGGGCTGGTGCTGGCGTGCGGACTGGCGCTGCTGATCGGCGCCATGGTGGTGCTGGGACTGGCCCGCGGCGAGAAAGACCCCCTGGCCAGTTCGCTGGCCGAAAACGTACCGGAAGGCATGCCCATGGGCCGCGCGGCGCTGTGGACGGTGGTGGGCCTGGTGGTGCTGCCGGTCAGCGCCCACATCCTGGTCAGCGGTGCGGTCACCCTGGCCACCATCATCGGGGTGTCCGAGGCCGTGATCGGACTGACCGTGGTCGCCCTTGGCACCAGCCTGCCGGAACTGGCCGCGGCCGCGGCCAGCGCGCTTAAAAAAGAAGACGACCTGGCCATCGGCAACATCATGGGATCGAACATGTTCAACCTGCTCGGGGTCCTGGGGATTGCCGCCCTGGTCCATCCGCTGGTGATCGAGCCGATCCTGCTCTACCGCGACGTCGCCGTGATGTTTGCAATCACGCTGGGGCTGTTTGCCTTGATCTGGCGCCGGCGGGGGCCGGGCCTGATCACGCGGCCGGCGGCAGCGCTACTGTTTGTCGCCTTCTTGGGCTACCAGGCCGTGGTCATCACCACCGCGGTGGCCGGCTGAAAGCGTCGCATCGCGGTAGACTCGCCAAAATGGAAATCTCCGCAGAAAAAATCCTGGCCAGCGCCGGCGCCGTGCTGGCCACCGAAGCCCGCGCCATCGGGGCCCTGGCCGCCCGTCTGGACGGACAGTTCGTGGCCGCCGTGCGCCAGATCCTGGACTGCGACGGACACGTCATCGTCACCGGCATGGGCAAATCCGGCCACATCGGCCACAAGATCGCCGCCACCCTGGCCTCGACCGGCACACCGGCCTTCTTCGTCCATCCGGCCGAGGCCAGCCACGGCGATCTCGGCATGATTCGACGCCAGGACGTGCTGCTGGCGCTGTCGAACTCGGGCGAGACCGAGGAAGTCTTGAGGCTGCTTCCGGTGATCAAACGCCTGGGTATCTGCCTGATCGCCATGAGCGGCCACCCCGATTCCACCCTCGCCCGGCACGCCGACCGGCACCTCGACACCAGCGTCGACCAGGAGGCCTGCCCGCTGGGGCTGGCGCCGACTGCCTCGACCTCGGCCCAGCTGGCGCTGGGTGATGCCCTGGCGGTCGCGCTGCTGGAGGCACGCGGCTTCACCGCCGAAGATTTCGCCCGCTCCCACCCCGGCGGCAAGCTCGGCCGGCAGCTGCTGCTGACCATCCGCGAGGTCATGCATGGCCAAGACGAGCTGCCGCGCGTTGAAGACTCCGCGCCGGTCGCCGAGGCCATCTTCGAGATGACCCGCTCGCGCCTGGGCCTGTGCGCCGTGGTCTCGGCCACAGACGGCCTGGTCGGCATCGTCACCGATCGGGACCTGCGCAACCGCGTGCTCGGCCGCGGCCTTGATGCCACCCGCCCCATCGCCGAGGTCATGACCGCCGACCCGGTAACGGTGACCGCCGAGCACCGCATCGAAGACGCGCTGGTCGAAATGATGCGCTTAGGGATTCACCACCTGCCGGTGCTCGACGAGCAAGGTGAACTGACCAGCGTGATCAGTTCGGGCGATCTGCTGCGCCAGCAATCTCCCCATCCATTGCGCCTGGTTCGCGATATCCAGCGCGCCGACAACCG
>JBMCIV010000225.1:0-3447 GCA_048616735.1 Wenzhouxiangella sp.
CTGTCAGCGCGGCAATGTCCCAGATGCTGATGTGCGCTTCCAGAACCGCTTCGGCCTGCGCCTGGCTGTAACGAGGCAGGAGGATTGCGAATTCTTCGCCGCCCATGCGGGCGCACAGGCCGTCCGTTCCGGCCGCTTCGCGCAGGGCATCGGCCATGGCAACCAGTGCCAAGTCGCCAAAGTGGTGGCCGAATTGATCGTTGATCTGCTTGAAGTGGTCGGCATCCAGGATGGCCACGACCAGACCGCTAGAGTCGCTGACCGCGGCTTCATGAACCGGGCTCGCGCGGCGCATGAAATCCCGCCGGTTCGGCAAGCCGGTCAGATAGTCGTGGTTCGACGCGTGGCGGGCCTCAGCCAGACTCAGGAGCATGTCGATATTCTGGTCCACCCGGCAGAACAGCTCTTCTGTGCTGAACGACTTGTGCAGGAAGTCCGAGGCCCCGCCCTTGAGGAACCGGGCCAGCAACTCCGGCCCGCCGCTCTGGGACAGGGCGATGATCGCCAGCTGCTCGTGCGACTTGAGACGTCGCATGGCCGCCGTCATCTGCAGCCCATCCATTCGCGGCATGTGGTAATCGGTGATCACCATGCGGATCGAGTCGTCGTGCTTCAGCGCCGCCAGACCGGCGGCGCCATCGTCGGCCTGAATCACGCTGTACCCGTGCTGCGCCAGCAGTGCACAAAGGTGCTGACGATAAGAGCGCGAGTCGTCCACAACCAGAATCCGGTTGTCTTCGGCGCGCAGCATCCGTCGAATCTGGCGGGCGACGTAGTCGACCCCGACGCTGTCCTTTCTGACGTAGTCGCTGACCCCGCGGTCCAGCAGCGCCTGGCGCAGCGCCAGGTCTTCCGATCCGGTGAGCACGATGGCGGGGATGCCGGCGCCCAGAACCACGTTGATGACGTCCAGGTCCCGGGCGTCCGGCAGATTGAGATCGAGCACGGCGACGTCGAAAGCCGCCGCGCCGCTGGCCATCAGGGCGCGGGTCTCGGCCAGGGTCGAAGCCGTCTGGCATCGCGCACCGGTCAGTGCCGACACTTTTTCCACCAGCAGTTCGGCCACAGCGAGGCTGTCTTCGACAACCAGCACAGACCCCTGGGACCTCACCGCCGGCCGCCTCGCGTAACGATGAACAAAGACCGAATCCGCTTTAGCGCAACCCGGGCTAGTCCCGGTCAGGCTGCAGGTACTTCGCCAGCCAGGCGTGGACCTCTTCCCAGAAATGGCGGGCTTCCTTGCCTTTCATGATCCAGTGATCGGCGTCGTGGAAGACCAGCAGCTTCGAGGGCACCTGCATGCGCTGCAGGTAGGTCCAGGCAGCGATGGTCTGGTTCGGCGGCACCCGGTAGTCTTTCTCGCCGATGGTCAGCATGGTCGGGGTCGAGAAATTTTCCGCGTAATTTGCCGGGCTTTGCTCCTCCCACACCGGGCTGTCGCCCCAAGGCGGGCCGCCGTTCATGCGCTCGCGGTGGTAGATCGCATCGCTGGTCGCCCACTGCCCTTCCAGGTCGATCAGGCCGGCGTGACCGACCAGCGCATCAAAGCGGTCGGTGGTGGCCAGCAGCCAGTTGACCAGGTGGCCGCCGTAGCTGGCGCCGGTGGCCGCCTGGCGCTCGGGGTCGATGAACGCGAAGCGCTCGATGGCCACGTCCGCCGCCTCGATCAGCTCTTGGCCAGGGGTGGCCAGCGGGTCGCCCTCGATGTTGCGCGAAAACTCGGCACCGTAGCCGACCGAGCCGGTGTAGTCGGTCAAAAGCACCACGTAGCCAGGCGAGGCCAGCAGGTGCGGGCTCCAGCGCACGTGGTCGGAATCCATCGACGAGGCGAACGGCCCGCCGTGGATGAACAGGACCAGCGGATATTGCTTGCTTTCGTCAAAGTCCGGCGGCAGCGCCAGCCAGCTGTGGATGCGCCGGCCCTTGCTGGAGGTGAACCAGAACGAGCGAAACGCCGGCCGGTCCAGGCCTTCGGCGCGCTCGGCGTTGAATTCGGTCAGGGCGGTGCGCTCGCCGCTGGCCGGGTTGACGCGCACCAGCTCCACCGGCGTCGTCGAGCTTCCCCAGGTTGCCACCAGCGCGCCGTCGGCCGCCTCCACGCCGCCGAACACACCGGCGCTGTCGGCATCCAGCGGGCTGACTTCGCCGCCATCGGCCGGCATGGCAAACAGGCGCACGTGGCCCTGGTCGGCCGCGCTGAGATAAATCGTGCGGCCATCGGCGCTGATATCGAAGCCGCCCACCGAGCGGTCGAACTCGCCGGTCAGCACCTCGAGCTCGCCGGCCAGCGCCTCGCCGTCCCATCCGGCCCGCGCGATCTCGGTGTGGTTGTAGACAAACTCGGTGATCGGCCCGTAGCTGCAGTACAAAACGCGCCCGTCGGGGCTGAAGCGGGCGCTGGTGCAGCTGAAGTCCTCGCCCTCGGTCACCGCCGCGGGTTTACCGCCGTCGACCGGCACCCGGTAGAGGTAATAGCGGACCACCGAGTGGGCCGCCTCGTGCAGGTTCTGGGTCGCCGTGAACACCAGCGCCTGCCCGTCCGGCGTCCAGGCTGCCTGCAGGCTGTTGCCGCCCAGAGACGGCGAGCCGGCAAAGCCCGGCGTGCTGACCAGCTCGGTGTCGAACAGCAGATCGACCGGCTCGGCGTCCGGCTCGGCGTCCTGGACGAACAGCCGGGTGTGTTTTTCGTCGCGCCAGCGGTTCCACTGGCGGATCGGGAAGATCTCGTAGCGCGAGACGTTGATGCCGTCCTCTTTGGCCTGCTTGTCGCGCTCGGCGTTGGCCTCGTCGTCGGCCGCATCGGGCCAGACCCGGCTTTCGAACGCGATGCGCTCGCCGTCCGGGCTCCAGCGCGGGTTCGAGGCCCCGGTCGACAGGTCGGTGATCTGCACCGCCTCGCCCGGGCCGGTCATGTCCATGACAAAAATCTGCGGCGGCTCCTCGTCGCCGCCGCGGCTGGCGCTGAACGCGATCTTGGCCCCGTCCGGCCGCCATTGCACGCCGCTCTCGCCGCTCGGGGTGGTGGTCAACCGGCGCGGCGGTGAGCTGCCGTCGATGGTGATCAGCCACAGATCCGAGACCGTGTCGTCGTCCTCGTAGGACGGCTCGGTGACCGAGATCACCGCCTGCTCCCCGTCCGGGCTGACCACCGGAGAGCCCAGCCGCTTCATCAGCCAGACTTCCTCGTGGGTAACCGGGCGCAGTTCGCCCTCCTGGGCTGCCAGCGGCGCGGCCGCCAGCAAGGGAGGCGTCCCGATCTGCCACGCGCCGGCGTCATCGGCGGGGGTGAACTCGAGGTTGAGTTCGAACTGGGTCGCCTTGTCGTGACCCCACCAGCCGGCGAGGGCCGGCTCGACATCGTGGTGGCGCTCGTTGACGTACAGTCCGGCGATGGCCCCCGGCCCGCCGTTGAGGTACTTGTACGAGCACCAGCAGGCGAAGTCGGCC
>JBMCIV010000226.1:0-3438 GCA_048616735.1 Wenzhouxiangella sp.
CAGGTCTGATCGAGCGATGTCGCGGTGGGCGGGATCGACACGAAATGCGGCGGCTGGTTGGCCGGCAGCAGCCAGCGCGGCTGGAAGTCGATCGCCGCGCGCCCGGGATTGGCGAAGGCCAGTTCGCGCGGCGCGGTCCGGGCCCCGGCCTCGAGCACCTCGCCCTCGGCCAGCACGGTGACGTAGGCTTCGCCGTTAGGTGTCACGCCGTCTGCGGCCAGCAAGCGCACGCCCGGGTCGAGATCGGTGCCGACGGCCATCAGCAGCGGCCCGCGCAGCGCAGCGCCCGGATTGAACACGGCGACGTCGACCAGCAGACGGTCGTTGCTGCGGTCGTAGGTGGTGGCCAAGAACTCCGGCTGCAGCAGGTCGGTGATCTCGGCGATGTCGGCCCAGGGATCGGTCGGATCGCCGGCGCCGAAAAGCTCGATCTCGAGCACCGTCGGACCGCAGCCCTCAACCGCGGCGATCGTGACCTGGTTGGGCCCCGGCTGTAGTTCAACGGTGGCGAAAAACGAGCCGCTGCCGTCGAGCACCGCCGCCGGCTGGCCGTTGATTTCCACCGCCAGCACCGGCCGCAGCGCGTTAACCGGCGCCACCCGGCCGCTGATGACCACAGGCCGACCAGCGGGCAGCAAGCTACCCGGCACGGGCGAGAGCTCGGAGAACTGCGGGACGGCCACGTCCTGCTGTGTGCCGCAGGCCGCAATCGCAATCGAGCGGGCGACCGGCAGGATGTCGTCGAGATCGAAGTCAGCGACCGTCGAGATACCACCGGTACCTACCGTGATCAGGCCGGCCATGGCGCGCACCGGGTCGGGCGCGATGTCGGGCAGCAGCGGCGAAACCACGACCTCGTTCTGGGCCGCGATCTCGCGGGCGAAGTAGACCGAGTCGATATCGAACTCGTCGACCGGATCACCGCAGTACGGGCCCTCGTCGGCGATCGGCACCAGCAGCCGGACCGCATCGGACTGCCATGGGTAGCGCTCGGCGACGATGGCTGCCGCCGGGCCCCAGTTTTCGGTCGGCAGTTCGGGGAAGCCGGCGCAGTTTTCGAGATCGTCCATCCACGAAGGCGGCGAGCCCGGCACGGTCGAACCCAGCTGATCGCGTACATTGTTGTTCAGACAGCTGGCCGTGCCGTTCTCGGTGATGCCCCAGTAGTTGGCATCGACCGGAATGCCGTCATCGGCCAGCGCCTGGACCAGGTCGCCGGCCAGGTCGCACATCGCCTGGTTGACCGAATCCATCGACACCGAGGTATCGAACGTAAAGACCAGGTCCAGCGCGCTGCAGGCGGCACAGCCTTCAGGCACCTGGATGACCTCACCGGCCGAGGCCATCCGGAACAACCAGTCGCGGACCTTGTTGGCCGTATTCGAAAAGATCAAGGTGTAGATACCGGCAGCCAGCGCGACCGGTCCCTGGTCGTTGGCGGTGAAATCGGCCGCGTTGGCCGGACCGAATACCGGGGTCCCGACCGGATCAACCAGCTCCCATTGATTGCCGGATGCTGCCGACATCAAGTCAAAAATCAGCGGCTGACCATCCTGATCCGGCATGAACGTATAGCTCAGGCTTGCCCCCGGCATTGGAAACTCGGCCACGACGACCTCGTTGACCCCGATCGCGCCGCCCTGCGCATCGACCACGCTGCTCAACTGCCAGGATGGCGCGCCGGCCGAGGGCAGGGCGCGCAGGGTGAGCTCGTAGTCTCCAGCTGGCAAAGCAAACGGCCCGCGCACCGCCGTCGACAGAAACTGCAGATGAACATCGGCAAAAGGCGTCCAGCCCGAAGGCAGATGGGTCAGGGTGGCGAAGACGTTCAGCGCGCTGCTGCGCGGGTCGAAAAAGGCTCGGGTGTCGGCCGTACTCAGATTGAAGGCGAAGCGCTGCTCATCCCCGGGGCCGGCCGGCGTCCAGCTTTCGAGCTGATCGAGCGCCGTGGCCTGCGCTGGCGATACTTCGGGCGCGTGCAGGATGAGCGCATAGTCGCTGGTGGTCGGAGAGATCATTTCGACCAATAGCCGGTAATCGCCCGGCTCGACGACCAGCGGGCCGGTGTCGTCGCTGATGGCGAACGACAGGCGCCGGCGATCGACCAGCCGCCGGCCGGCCGAATCCAGCAGCGAGTAGCGCAGCGCATTGTTGCCGGACTGGACCTGGACGTACAGGCGCTCGACGCCGGGCTCCAGGGTCAGGGCGTATTCATGGCGCTGGCCGGGCATGGCCATGGTGCTGCTGATCGGCACCGGCAAGGCATCCAGCGAGAGGGTGTCTTCCAGGTCGTTTACGGTGTGAATCTGGAACTGGTACGCCGGGGCCGCGGCCGAGGTTGCCTCGAAAATCAGGCGGTACTCGCCCGCGCCCAGCGCCAGCGGGCCGATGCTGTCGGCGGACACCCGGGCAAAACCGGGCCCGAACACGCCGCGCCCATCCTCGTCGACCAGGCGCCAGCGCAGAGACGAGAAGCCTTGACGCAGTTCGAAATAGAATCGGCCGTCGGCCGGGATATCGAAGACATAATCGTTCTGGAAACCGGGCACGGTCAGTCCGCTGTCGATGATCTCGTCGATGTTGATTGGCGTCTCGAGCACGCCCGCATCGACCGCGCGGAAGGCGTATTCTGCCGGGCCGCCGCTGGTCAGTTCGAACTCCAGCGTGTAGTCGCCGGCCGCCAGCACGAAGGGTCCGCGATCGTCGGTATCGGGAAAGGCGGCCCGGGCGTTGCCGAACAGCGGCTGGCCGCCGGCATCGAACAGGGTCCAGCGCAGATTGGTCACACCCTCGACCAGCTCGAAAAACACCCTCTGGGTATCCGCCAGACTCAGCCGCCACTGCTGCGGGGCGCCGCTGGTGATGGTGCCATTGGTCAATATATCCAGGTCCAATAAGGTGCCGGACGGCACGAACCCGCTGTTGCCCTCGTCATTCAATCTCAGCTGGAAACTGCCGGTCTCACCGCCTTCGCCCAATACCGTGAGCAGGTAATCACCGCCGGCCAGGTTAAGTTCGGTCAGTGCCGGAAGCGCAGTGGTTCGGGCGACGATCTCCCGCCCGACGGCATCTTGCAGCAGATAGTTCAGGCCAGAGTTGTTGGAGCTGGCCTCGCGTGCGATCGCCAGCTGCGTGCCCGCGGCTGCGGAAAACGCGTAGCGGCGAATCTCACCGGGGCTCACGATGGCATCATCGATGACCGACCCTAACGTCGTGGCCACGTCCACCAACATGATCGTGGTCAGGGCAAACTCCACGAAACCGGTTGCCGCGTCATTGCCGCTGACGGTGAGCGTGTAGTCACCGCCGGCCAGTTCGATATGCTCCACATCGTCCACCGTGCTGGTTCGCGCCACGATGGTCCGGCCCAAGGCGTCTTCAATACGCCAGCTCAGCCCGCTGCGATTGTCGGTGTCCAACCGGTCAAGCAAATAAGCG
>JBMCIV010000227.1:0-3410 GCA_048616735.1 Wenzhouxiangella sp.
GGGCGCGATCCGCTGCCATCCCTACGTACTCAAAGAGCTCGAGGCGCTGCAGATCGACAACGAAGACGAGCGCCTCGAAACCTTCGATCGGCTGCTGTTCGGCCACGTCGGCCACAGCATGTCCTGCGCCGTGCGCTCCATGGTGCTGGGCGCAAGCGCCGGGCGTTTCGCCGCCGTACCCGGCGACCGCAAGACGCGCAAGTACTACCGCAAGCTCAGTCGCTACTCGGCCTCATTCGCGTTCCTGGCCGACATCGCCATGCTGACCTACGGCGGCAAGCTCAAGCAGAAAGAAAAGATCTCGGCCCGGCTTGGCGACGCGCTCAGCCAGCTCTATATCTGCGCGGGGATGCTGCGCCGCTTCGAGCAGGAAGGCCGCCCGGCGGCCGACCAGCCGATCATGGCCTGGGCCTTCCACGACGCCATTTACAAGACCCAGAACGCCCTGGCCGGGGTGATCGACAACTATCCCTTCGCCTGGGTCCGGCCGCTGCTGCGCCTGCTGGTCTTCCCGGTCGGCCGTTCCGAGCGAACCCCCAACGACCGCCTCGGCCACAAGGTTGCCGCCCTGCTGCTGTCGCCTTCCGAGACCCGCGATCGCCTGACCCGGGGGGTGTACAAATCCGACCGCACCGGCTTCCCGATCGGGGTCATGGAAAAGCTGCTGCCGCAGGTGATCGCGGCCGAGCCGGTCGAGCGCAAACTGCTCAAGGCCCAGCGCGCCGGCCAGGTCGGCGGCTACACCTTCGAAGAGCAGATCGCCCAGGCGCGCGAGAAGGAAGTCATCACCGAGCAGGAGGCCGAGCTGTTGCTGGACGTGCGCAAACGCAGCCTGGAGATCGTCTCGGTCGACGATTTCGACCACGCCGAGCTTCAGGCCGGCCTGACCCCGGCCGGCGACGCCGCCCGCGGCGGACAGCGCAAGGCCGCCTGAGCTATACTCACCCGCAGTTCCTCGAAGGCGCTGCCTTTGAGGGACTACCGTTGCACAGGTGCCCCGGCTTCAAGGCCGGGGTGAAACGGGAAACCGGTGAATAGTCCGGTACTGCCCCCGCAACTGTAATCGGCGTCGATCAAGCGCATCGACGCGGCTCCGACAGCAACCACTCTGGCAACAGGGGAAGGGTCGGGCCCGGGCACTCAGTCAACGCTGAAAAACCCGCCGAAAGTCAGGAGACCGGCCTGTGCTGTCTTGATCCACCGGGTTGCGGCGGGCAACCGGGCGTGCGTTGGTCGGCGGCCGTCCTTCGGTCCCGGACCCTGCTGCCTTGCGTGCTCGCTCTCCACCCGGTCCTAACGCGCGGGTGAGCGCGAGGAGCACTTGAAAATGTCCGTTTACCGTATTTCCGGCCTGTCTGCGGCCGGCTTTTTGTGTTTGACCCTTTCTTTTCCGGTGGCCGCCCTGGCGACCGATGACACCATCGTCGTGACCGCGACCCGATCCGATCAGCCGCTGGACGAGGCCCTGGCCCGGACCAGCGTGATCACCCGCGACGATATCGAACTGGCCCAGGCCCCTGACCTGCTTGAACTGCTGCGCCAGCAGGCAGGCGTGGACGTCAATCGCACCGGCGGCCCGGGCGGCCAGACCAGCCTGTTTCTCAGAGGCTCAAACTCCAACCACGTGCTGGTGCTGATCGACGGGGTGCGCGTGGCCGCAGCGGGCACCGGTGGTTTTGCCTGGGAGCTGATCGACCCGGCCCTGGTCGAGCGCATCGAGATCGTGCGCGGACCGCGGGCGGCGCGCTGGGGCTCCGACGCCATCGGCGGCGTTATCCAGATCTTTACCCGGCGGCCCGACCGGCTGCAGCTCAGGGCCGGCTACGGGCGCTACCGCGACCGCAGCCTGAGCGCCGGATTGGGCGGCGAACAGGCCGGTCTGCGCCTGGCCGCACGCCGGGTCGGCGGCTTCTCGGCCCAAAACGAGCGCGGCTTCGCGTTCGATCCCGACGATGACGGTTTCGAGATCCTGAGCGCGGCCGGCGGCGGGGCGCATCGGCTAGGACCCGGGGTACTCGACTGGAGCGCGCGCCTCGCCGACGGCGAGGTTGAGTTCGACCAGGGCGTCTCGGACGTGACCAACTACGCCGCCTCGCTGCGCTACGACCTGGACTCTACCGGTGACTGGCGCTGGTCGGGCAGTACCGCGCTGTATCGCGACCGCCTGGACACCACCACGGCCTTCGGGCAGACCGAGAACATCACTCGACGGGTGCAGGCCAGCGCGCTGGGCGAGCGGGCGCTGAGCCCGGACGCCCGCTGGTTGCTGGGAGTGGACGCCTGGCAGGAGTCGGGCGTGGCGCGCGGCAGCTGGGATGACTCGCGCCACAACCTCGGGGCCTGGACCGGCCTGGACGGACGTCGGGGAGCGCTGGATTACGAGGCCAGCGTGCGCGCCGACCGCGACCAGACCTTCGGCAGCGCGCTGACCGGCAACCTGGCCGTCGGCTGGCGCCCGAGCGCAGACTGGCGCCTGTTTGCCTCGGCCGGTAGAGCGTTCCGGGCGCCGAACTTCAACCAGCTGTTCTCGCCCGGCTTTTCCGGCGCTTTTGCCGGCAACCCGAACCTGGACCCGGAAACCTCCGTGTCGCTGGAGGCCGGCGCCGACTGGCAGTTCACGACCAGCGCCCGGCTCGGCCTGAGCCTGTACCAGACCCGGATCGACGATTTGATCGATTTTGCCGGCCAGGACTTCCAGGCCATCAACATCCGCCGCGCCCGCATCCAGGGCGCGGAGCTGAGCTATCGGTTCGAGACCGAGCGCTGGCGAGCTCGCGCCCAGCTGACCTGGCAGGACGCCGAAGACCGCGACAGCGGCCTGGCGCTGCTGCGCCGTCCCGATGAAAAGGCGGCCGCGAGCGTTGACCGGCGCTTTGGCGGCGGCCACTGGCTGGGCGTGGAGCTGGTCTACACCGGCCAGCGCGTCGACGTGGGCCGGGCCGAACTGCCCTCCCACCTCCTCGTCAACCTGCGCGCCGGCTGGCGGCTGAGCGAGTCATTGCGCCTGGAAGGCCGGCTGGAGAACGCCGGCGACCGGGTCTACGAACCGGCCGTGGGCTTCAACGCCTCGCGGCGCGCGCTGTTCGTGGCGCTGAGCTACAGAGGCTAGGAGGAAGGCTGGCGACTGGGCGATCCGATTACGCCGGATCTCCGGCGGCGATCGGATCGCCCGGTTAGGGCGTCAGGTCGTTGGGTTCAGAACATGCCCGTCTCGAGGCGGGCCGCCTCGGACATCATGGCCTGACTCCAGGGCGGATCGAAGGTCAGGGCGACGTTGACCTCTTTGATGGTGGGCACGATCTGGACGCGGTCGCGCACGTCGGCGACCAGGATCTCGCCCATGCCGCAGCCGGGCGCGGTCAGGGTCATGGCGATATCGACCCGCCGGTCCTCGTCGGTGATGTGGCTCA
>JBMCIV010000228.1:0-3403 GCA_048616735.1 Wenzhouxiangella sp.
CGAGGCCGCGCAGCGACTGCTCGGCGCGCTCGACGTCGAAGCCGTCCATGTACGGCAGCAGATCGGCCTTGCTGATGACGACCAGATCCGCGGCCCGGAACATCACCGGGTACTTGGCCGGCTTGTCGTCGCCCTCGGTGGTCGACAGCAGCACCACGTTGATGTGCTGGCCGAGGTCAAAGGCGGCCGGGCAGACCAGGTTGCCGACGTTTTCGATAAACAGGATGTCGGTGGTCTGGCCTTCGCTTTCCAGCGGAAAGTCGTGCAGCGCCTTGTGGACCAGGTGAGCGTCGAGATGGCAGGCGCTGCCGGTGGCGATCTGGTGGGCGCGGATGCCCTGTTCGCGCAGGCGCCTGGCGTCGTTTTCGGTCTCCAGGTCACCCTCGATCACGGCGATCGACAGGCGGTGTTTGAGGGCCTGGGCGGTGCGCTCGAGCAGCTGGGTCTTGCCGGAGCCGGGCGAGGACATCAGGTTGATGACCAGCGTCCCGGTGCGGTTGAAGTGCTCGCGGTTGTGGCCGGCGGCGTGGTCGTTGGCGTCCATCAGGCCGGTCAGGACCTCGACCGTATGCGCGTCGGCCGGGGTGGGATGGTGGTGGTCGGGAATCGAACAGCCGCAGGTTTCACACATGGTCAGAACTCGCTTTTGAATCAGTCGATGAATTTGGAGGGTTGGAGACGCCCTGAAGTTCAACCCGGGCCAGCAACAATTCGTCGCCGCCGATCAGGTCGACCCGGAAGCTCTCGCAGGCCGCGCACAGCAGTCGATTGGTCGGGGTCTCGTTTTCGTTGCCGCACTCGCGGCAGCGGATGCGCACCGGCTGCGGCTCGATCACCAGGCTGGCCTGCGCCGTCATCGGACCGTTGCGTGCGATGGTGAATGCCTGGGCCAGCAGATCCGGCTCGACCCCCGACAGCGGCCCGAGCCGGACCGTGATGCGGCCCACGCCGGAGGCGCCGTTGGCCTGCGCCGTGGAGCGGACCTGGGTCAGCAGGGCCTCGCAGACGGAAAGTTCGTGCATGGGTTTCGCAATCCAGAACCGGGGCGGCAAAATACCATTGTAAAGCCCGGCGATCGACGATGACAGCGTTTCGCGCTCGCGCTGTCCGGGTTTTCGAGTTTTTCGGCCGCCTTTTGATCCACGTCAAGCGATACTGCTCCAGTACCCGGTAATTTAGCCTCGTGAATCGAGGAGGCATTGCATGACATTGACCACGCCCACCGGGATTGGCGCTGATTCTGGCACCGCTGCCAGTCCGGCTGAGAAGTCGATCGATACGCTGGTGATCGGGATTGGCAACAACCTGATGACCGACGACGGTGCCGGCGTCCACGTCATCGCGCGTCTGGAAAGCGCCGGATTACCCGATTTTGTCGAGTTGGTCGATGGCGGGACCCTGGGCTTTACCCTGCTCGAAAGCGTCGAGTCCGCTCGTCGCCTGATCGTGGTTGACGCGGCCCAGCTGGGCGCTGAGCCCGGCACCGTGCAGGTTTTCGAGAACGACCGCATGGACGGTTATCTGTCCAACTGCCGCCGCTCCAGCGTCCACGAAGTCAATCTGATGGACGTGATGAGCGCGGCGAAATTTCGCGGCACCATGCCGAAACAGTATGCCCTGGTGGGAATCCAGCCGGCCGAGGTCGACTGGGGCGCCGAGCCGACCGAAGCGGTCGCCCGCGGCATCGACCAGGCCACCGCGATCATCGTCGGCATGGTCACCGAGGAGTGCGCGGCATGAGCGGCGCGATCCCGGTCAAGGTCAAGTCCAGCCCCAAGGGCGTGACCATCGGCGGCGGCGTCAAGGCCATCGGCTTTGAGATCCTGTCCTACCTCGAGCGCTTTCTGGAAAACGGCGAAAGCGCAGCGATCGACATGCGCGGTCTGCCCATGGCGCCCAACGAATACAACGAACTGCTGGACATGCTGGGTCAGGGCGAGCTGGACCTGACCCTCGAGATGGGGGGCACGACCCGGATCCGCGAGACCGCCTTCTCCGGCGTCTGGTGGATCCAGCACAAGGGCCCGGATGACCGAATTCAGAGCGAGTACATCGAAATCAATCAAATTCCCGAATTTCTCTGCGCGCAGACCGACCAAATCGAGGATGCGGTTAGAGAGTTGAGCGACCGACTGAAAGGAGCTTTATAGATGAGCAAGCTAAAGCAACGCAAAGACCGACCGACTATCGGTCAAGTGATGGATGAGGCCGGCGTCGGTCGTCGTCAATTCATGAAATACTGTGCCGGCATGACCGCGCTGATGGCCATGCCGCCGATGGCCACCACGGCGTTTGCCAAGCAGTTGCGCGCCGCCCGGCGACCGTCGGTGATCTACATGCCGTTCCAGGAATGCACCGGCTGTCTGGAGTCTCTGACGCGCTCCTTCGCGCCGAGCCTGGAAAGCCTGATCTTCGACACCATCTCGCTGGACTATAACCATACCCTGCAGGCCGCTGCCGGCGAAGCGGCTATCGCCGGGCGCGACGAGGCCATGGAGGAAAACTGGGGCGAATACATCCTGATTGTCGATGGTTCCATCCCGACCAAGATCAACGGCATGCATGGCTGTAGCGAAGGCAAGACTTTTCTCTACGAACTTGAGAAGTGCGCCGAAGGCGCGGCCGCCATCGTCGCGGTCGGCGTGTGCGCCGCCTACGGTGGCGTCGGCGCCGCCTATCCGAACCCGACCGGCGCGGTCGGCGTGGCCGATCTGATCAAAGACAAGCCGGTCATCAACGTCCCCGGCTGCCCGCCGATCCCCGAAGTCATGACCGGCACGCTGGTCAGCTTCCTGGCCAGCGGCGTTCCTGATCTGGACCAGCACCTGCGTCCGCGCGCGTTCTTCGGCAACACCATTCACGATCGCTGCTACCGCCGGCGCTTCTACGACCGCGGCCTGTTCGCCAAGACCTTCGACGACGAAGGCGCGCGCAACGGCTGGTGCCTGTACGAGCTGGGCTGCCGCGGTCCGACCACCTACAACGCCTGCGCCACGATCAAGTGGAACGGCGGTGCCGGCTGGCCCATCGAGTCTGGTCACGGCTGCATCGGTTGCTCCGAGCCCGGCTTCTGGGACCAGGGCGGCTTCTACGAGCCGGTCACGGCCAAGCTGTTCAGCGAGCGCGGCGAGTCCATCGCAGCGGCCGCAGCCGGTGTGGCTGTCGGCGCCGCGGCGGGTCTTGCAGCGAAGGCACGCAAAAAGAAACTGGTTAGCGAAACCGACTAAGGAGATCACTCATGTCGATACTTGAATTTTCCCGTGGACCGATGCTCCACTTTGCCCTGCTGGTCTTCGTGTTCGGCGTGATCTGGAGGCTGCTGGCCGTGGTCATGCTCGGCTTTCGCAAGCGCTACAGCGAAGAGCGGCATTCCAACGACAAGGCCTTGATGGTCGGTACCGCC
>JBMCIV010000229.1:0-3365 GCA_048616735.1 Wenzhouxiangella sp.
TCGCCGCCGATCAGGTTGGCGTACTCGTTGGTCTTGAAGTCCGACAGGCGCACGATCACCGGGTTGGGGCCGAAGGGCGCGGCAATGGTGGCGATGCCCTCGGCGAGCTTGTCGATATAGAAAGTCACCGGGTCGGGGTAGCCGGCGATGCGCTTGTCGATTTCGGCTTTCAGGTCGTCGGACTGGCGGTCGTACTCGAGCAGGGCGCGCGGATGGATGCCGATCATGCGGTTGATGATGAACTCCAGCCGCGCCAGGCCGATGCCGTGGTTGGGGATCTGGGCAAAGTCGAACGCCCGGTCCGGGTTGGCCACGTTCATCATGATTTTCAGCGGCGCTTCGGGCATGTCGTCGAGGCTGTCCTCGGCCACGCTGAACTCAAGCTTGCCCTTGTAGATGCGTCCGGTATCGCCTTCCGAGCACGAAACGGTGACTTCCGAGCCGTGCGGCACGGTGGTGGTGGCGTCGCCGCAGCCGACCACGGCCGGAATGCCCAGCTCGCGCGCGATGATGGCGGCATGGCAGGTGCGCCCGCCGCGGTTGGTGACGATGGCCGAGGCGCGCTTCATGATCGGCTCCCAGTCCGGATCGGTCATGTCGGTGATCAGCACGTCGCCGGCGATCACGTCGTGGATCTGCTCCAGGCTTTCGATGACCTTGGCCTTGCCCTGGCCGATGCGCTGGCCGATGGCGCGGCCTTCCGACAGCACCTCGCTTTTTTCTTCCAGCCGGAAGCGCTCCATGGTCTGGCCGCCGCGGCTTTTGACCGTCTCCGGCCGGGCCTGGAGGATGAAGAGCTCGCCGGTCTCGCCGTCCTTGCCCCACTCGATGTCCATCGGCCGACCGTAGTGTTTTTCGATCGTGATCGCCATGCGGCCCAGGGCTTCGGCGTCTTCGTTGCTGATTGAAAAGGCGTGGCGCAGCTCTTCGGGCGTTTGTTCAGTGACCACGCCGCGCTCGGGGCGGTAGAGCATGCGCGTGGCCTTGGAGCCTAAGGTCTTGCGCAGCAGGGCCGGCTTGCCGGCTTCCAGGTTGGGCTTGAACAGGTAGAACTCGTCGGGGTTGACCGCGCCCTGGACCACGCTCTCGCCGAGGCCGTAGCTGGCGGTGACGAACACCACCTTGCGGTAGCCGGACTCGGTGTCGAGCGAAAACATCACCCCGGCAGCACCCTGGCCGGCATGGACCATCAGCTGGACGCCGGCCGACAGGGCGATATCGTGGTGGTCGAAGCCGTGGTGGACGCGGTAGGCGATGGCGCGATCGTTGTACAGGCTGGCAAACACCGCATGCAGCTTTTCGAGCACGTCGTCGATGCCGCGCACGTTTAAGAAACTCTCCTGCTGGCCGGCGAACGAGGCGTCGGGCAGATCTTCGGCGGTGGCCGAGGAGCGCACCGCCACCGCCACCTCCGCGCCGTAGCGCTCGCACATCTGCCCGAAAGCGTCGCGGATTTCGCGCTCCAGGCGTTCGGGCAGCGGGGTGTCCATGATCATGGCGCGGATTTTCTGACCCGCGGCAGCCAGCGCCCGGGTGTCTTCGGTATCCAGGGTTTCGAGCTCGGCGCGGATGCGCTCGGCCAGGCCCGACTGGTCGAGAAACGCGCGGAAGGCGTCGGCCGTGGTCGCGAAACCGCCCGGCACGGCCACGCCGGCCTCGCTCAGATGGCTGATCATTTCTCCCAGCGAGGCATTCTTGCCTCCGACCTTGTCAAGGTCCCCCATGCCCAGCCGATCCAGCCAAAGGATATACTCGCTCACGGTTTCTCCCAGAAAGACGCTTGTTGTGATTGAATCCGACATTGTAAACGCCCGGAGCCGTTCATGAGACGCACCGCGTTCTTTGTTTCCGACGGCACCGCCATTACCGCCGAGACCTTCGGGCACAGCCTGCTGACCCAGTTCCACAAGGTGGATTTCCGTGAAATCCGGCTGCCGTTTGTCGATACCGAAGCCAAGGCCCAGGACGCGGTCGTTCTGATCAACAAGGCGGCCGAGGCCGGAGAGGACAAGCCGCTGGTGTTCAGTACCATCGTCAACCACAAGGTCGGACGGGTGCTGACCAACGCAAACGCCCACATTTTCGACATGTTTGCCACCTTCATGGAGCCGCTGGAGCGGGTGCTGGGCATCGAGAGCTCGCCGCGCATCGGTCGCGCCCACGGCATGGGCGACAGCGACAGCTACGAAGACCGCATGGAGGCGACCAACTACGCCCTGACCCACGACGACGGCATCTCCAAGCGCCTCGACAAGGCCGACGTGATCCTGGTCGGGGTCTCGCGCTCGGGCAAGACCCCGACCTGCCTGTACCTGGCCCTGCACTACGGCATCAAGGCGGCCAACTACCCGTTGACCGAGGAAGACCTGGAGCAGCCCCGGCTGCCGGGCTTCCTGCGCGAGCACCGGGCCAAGCTGTTCGGCCTGACCATCGACCCCGACCGGCTGTGCAAGATCCGCGAGACCCGCCGGCCGGGCAGCCGCTACGCCTCGGTCAAGCAGTGCCGCTACGAGGTCGGGGCGGCCGAGAGCCTGCTGCGCGCCGAGGGTGTGCCGATGCTGTCTTCGACCGGTTCCTCGGTCGAGGAGCTGGCCAGCCGCATCATCCTGCACCTGGGTCTGCAAAAAGACAATCCCTGAGCGCGGCCAATACCCCCCTAGTCGAAACGCTCGCGCTGTGATACGCTTCCGCGGCCATGCTGACTCGAGTCCGAAATCTGCACCCGCCCACCCGCGTTCTGGCACGCCGTCTGCCCGATTTGCACACGGCCGTGTTCCGCGCCCTGGGCGCGCTGCTGCCCGAAGGCCTGAGCCGTAACGACTGCCTGGTCTCGCGCGTCGGGTCCGGGCCGGACCTGTTCTTGCAGGTCATCGAGCGGCACAACTACACCAGCTACATCCGCCTGACCTACGTCATCGGCGACGAGCAGCAGCACAACCCCAACGCCCATATCCGCGTCTACCACGATGCGCGCATGGCCGAGGCCACGGCGTTCAGCCCGGAGCAGGGCATCGAGCGCTTCGCCGGGCCGGAAATCCCGATGCATGGGCTGGTCATCCGCAACTGGCGCCTGAACCAGGCCCTGCTGAAGTGGCTGGATCATCTGCTGGCCGAGGGCCACGGCGCCGATACCCTCAAGCCCCTGGCCGAAACCCCGCGGTTTCTCGACCTGGCCCTGGACCAGGAAGCCGCCGGCTGATCGGGCGCCCGGGGGCGATTTCGCTGGCCCCTATCCGGCGCTTTGGTTACAATCTTTTTAAGTAGCGCCCAGGCGGGTCGGCTGAGTCTCGGCCGGGCCCGTTTCGCACATTCGGAGGTCGTTCATCTTGTCTCGACTGCAGGCAGTTCTGGCGCTGGAAGACGGT
>JBMCIV010000230.1:0-3357 GCA_048616735.1 Wenzhouxiangella sp.
CGTAAGGACCGGAGATGCCGCTGGTGGCCAGGTCCGAGGTCGCGACCCGCTTGTGCGGACTCGACGGGCCGGCGATGTTGCGGGTGATGGTCGAAAGATCGAACCGCAGGACGCGCTCGTAGTCGGCGCCGGCGATGTCGTCGGCCCACAGCCCGGTGTGTTTGGCATAGTGCTCGACCAGCTTGACGTGAGCATCTTCGCGACCGGTCAGCGTCAGGTAGTCGATGGTCTGCTCGTCGATGTGGAACATCGCGGCGGTGGCGCCGTATTCCGGGGTCATGTTGGAGATCGTGGCGCGGTCGCCCACGGTCAGCGTGCGCGCGCCTTCGCCGAAAAACTCAAGCCAGGCGCCGACCACGCGCTCGGCGCGCAGGAACTCGGTCAAAGCCAGCACGATGTCGGTGGCGGTAATGCCCGGCTGCGGCCGGCCGGTCAGCTCGACGCCGACGATGTCGGGCAGGCGCAGGTAGGAGGCCCGCCCCAGCATCACGTTTTCGGCCTCCAGGCCGCCCACGCCGATGGCGATCACGCCCAACGCGCACACGTGCGGGGTGTGCGAGTCGGTCCCGACCAGGGTGTCGGGAAAGGCCACCCCGTCGCGCACCTCGACCACGGTGCACATGCGCTCCAGATTTATCTGGTGCATGATGCCGCTGCCCGGCGGGATCACGTCGACGTTGTCGAAGGCCTCGCGGGTCCAGTTGATGAAATCGAAGCGATCGACGTTGCGCCGCTCCTCGATGGCGCGGTTTTTCTCGAACGCGTCCTTTTCGAAGCCGGCGTGCTCGACGGCCAGCGAATGGTCGACGATCAGCTGCACTGGCACGACCGGGTTGACGGCGGCCGGATCACCGCCTTTTTCGGCGATCGCGTCGCGCAGGCCGGCCAGGTCGACCAGCGCGGTCTGGCCGAGAATGTCGTGACAGACCACCCGCGCCGGGAACCACGGGAAATCAAGGTCGCGGCGCCGCTCCACGATCTGCTCCAGGCTCGCGTCGAGCTGTTCGGGCGGGCAGCGGCGAACCAGGTTTTCGGCCAGCACGCGCGAGACATACGGCAGCCCGTCCCAGGCGCCGGGCTTGATCGAATTGACCGCCGCGCGGGCGTCGTAGTAGACCAGATCGGTGCCGGGCAACTTCGATCGAAACGCGTTGTTCATGCCATCCACCTGCGGATTCGGTATCTTCAGACAACCTCCATGGTAAACCGTCCTGGCATATGAAGCTCTGCACCTGCCCGCGCAACCCTCACAAGCCCAGGCGCAGCCCGGCAAACAGGTTTCTCTCCGGGGCCGGCTCGTAGTAGGCGCCGCGGGCGGCGTTGACGCGGATATTGCTGAAGTAGCGACGATCGGTCAGGTTGTTCAGCGCCACGAAGACTTCCAGGCGCCGTGGGCCCAGCTCGAACAGCCGTCCCAGGCGGGCGTTGACCAGGCCATAGCCGGCCACGCGCTCGGCGTTGGCGTTGTCGGCATAAACCTCGCTGACCGCCAGCGTATCGACCACGGCGTACAGACCGGTTTCACCCCGCCAGGCCAGCTCGGCGAACAGCAGGTGTTCGGGTAATCCGGGCATGCGCTTGCCGTCGAAACGCTGGCCGGCATCGCGGAATTCCTCGAAGCGGAAGCGCGACCAGGTATAGGCTGCGCTCAGCGCCAGGCCGCCGCCGAGCGCGTGCTCCAGGGCCAGCTCGACGCCGTCGCGCCGGGTCCGCCCGGCGTTGTCGAACAGGTTCAGCCCGTCTTCGGAGGCCACCACGATGATCTCGTCGCGGGTATTGACGCGAAACGCCGCCACGTCCAGGCTCAAGCGCTCGCCCCAGCGGCCGCGGAAGCCGATTTCGAGGTTGCGCGCGCGCTGCGGCTCGATCGCGCGGCTGAAGCCCACGCCCCCGGCCGCGTCCTTGATCTCGGTGAACGTCGGCGTCTCGAACGCGGTGCCGGCGTTGAAATAGAGCTGACGGTCAGGCCCGATCCGGTAGTTCAGGCCCGCCGTCCAGCTGGCTTCGTCGAAGCTTCGGCGAGCGCTGCCGGAACGATTGTCGGAACGATTGTCGGAACCATCGCCGAAGCGGTCGTCGATATCGAGCTCGATGCGGTCGTGGCGCAACCCAACCAGGGCGCTCCAGCGCCGGCTCAAGTCCAGCTCGATCTGGCCGAACAGGCCGGCGTTGTCGGCCTGCTGCAGTTCGTCCTGGGTCTGATCGCGCCGCTGGCCGCTGGGGCTGACGGTAAAGCGGCGGCGATCATCGCGCTGGCGGGCCAGGTCCAGGCCGAGGGTATAGCGGGCCGGCAGGGAACCGAAACGCAACGCGTCAACGTACTGCGCGCCGCCGCCCCAGAAATCACGGTCGAACTCGATCAGACTGGGGAAAAACGAGCTCGGCAGCTGCTGGAAGAAGTCGCGCCCGGCGACGAATGCGTAGGCGCTGAGCTCTCCGGGCAGCGACGCGGCGTCTTCATAGCGCAGGCCCAGCCGGTACTGCTCGACCACCTGGCGCGCATCGACCTGCAGCGCCTGGCCGCCGGCGCCTCTTCGATCGGCCTCGGCCTGCTGCCGGGTCAGCGCCGAGGGGTCCTCGCCGCGCGGCTGATCGAGCATCGTCAGCACCAGGCCGATCCGGCGGTCGCCATCGAGCTGGCGGCCGAGGTGGGCATTGAGCAGACGCTTGTCGGTCCGGCTTTGCTCGCGGTAGCCGTCGTAGCTCAGATCCCAGGCGCTCAAATAGGCGTTCCAGTCCTCGAACTGGCCGCCGGCGCGGATGCCGTAGCGTTCAAACCCGTAGCTGCCGGCCGTTGTCCGGAGCTGGACTTCGGGGGCGAGACCGCGACCGTCTTGCGTGCGCAGGCTGATCACGCCACCCGAAGCGTTGCCGTGCAGGGCCGAGCTGGGCCCGCGCAGAACCTCGGCCTGGGTGACCGACTCCAGGTCGATGCCGTCGACCTGGGCCTGGCCGTCGGGCAGGGTTTCCGGAAAGCCGTCGACCAGCAGGCGAATGCCGCGGATACCGAACGGCGAGCGCGCGCCGAAGCCGCGGATGGCCAGGCGCTGGTTCTGGGCGAAGTTGTAGCGGTTCTGGAAGAATACGCCCGGCACGCGACTGAGGGTCTCGTCGAGCTGCAGCTGCTGGCGGGCGGTCTGCAGCGCCTGTTCCCCCAACCGGCTGATCGCGGCCGGTGCGTCCAGCAGTTCGCGATCGAGCCGGGTGACGGTCACGCTGACCCGGTCCTGCGGCGCGCCATCACCGTCGGCGGCCGTCCGAGAGTCCTCTGCTGGCGTCGCATTCTCGCTGTCGGAGGCATCCTCGACCGCCTGCGCGGCAAAGCCAGATCCGACCAAAAGCAATACACTCAGCCCG
>JBMCIV010000231.1:0-3351 GCA_048616735.1 Wenzhouxiangella sp.
ACACACCCTGACTGGGTTTGTGGTGATAATGAGGCGCTTGTATCAAGCCAGTGGCGGCCGGAACGACGGCTCGATGCGGCACTGACCGAACTTCCCGGATGGAGAAAACCGTCTTGACCGAGGTGCGTAAACAAACCGAGCGGGCCATCACCGTCGCGCTTGCCCGGGCCCTGCCCGAGCAGCGCGACATCGCCTGGCAATCCGTCCTGACCAGCGAAGCCGGCCTGGATTCGGTCCAGATCATGAACCTGGTCATGGAAATCGAGGACGAGCTGGATCTGTCGGTACCGGTAGAGATGCTGGCCGAAGTCCAGACGCTGGAGGAGCTCGCCGAGCGGCTGTGCCGTTTGCAGGAGGACCAAACGTGAGTCTGTTCGACAAATTTGACCCGATCGCCCAGGCCCGCGCCGCGCTCGGCGCCGCCGGTCCGGCCGCCATCGCCACCCCGATCGAATCGGTTCGCTCCGCCACCCGCGGCCGCATCGACGGCCACGACGTCATCCTGGCCGGCACCAACAACTACCTCGGCCTGACCTTTGATCCCGAGGTCATTGCGGCAGCCGGCAAGGCGCTGCGCGACTCGGGCTCGGGCACCACCGGCTCGCGCATGGCCAACGGCAGCTACGACGCCCACCGGGCGCTGGAGCATGAGCTGGCCGAGGCCTTCGGCTGGCCGGCCGCGATCGTCTTTTCGACCGGTTACCAGGCCAACCTGGGCGCCCTGTCCACCCTGGTCGGGCGCGGCGAATACCTGGTGCTCGATAGCGATTCCCACGCCAGCATCTACGATGGCGCCCGGCTCAGCCAGGCCGAAACGCTGCGGTTTCGCCACAACGACCCCGCCAATCTGGACCGACGCCTGACGCGCCTGGGGCAGGACGCCCAAAACGCGCTGATCGTGGTTGAAGGCCTTTACTCCATGCTCGGCGATCAGCCGCCGCTGGAGGCCTTCGTTGAGGTCAAGGAAAAGCACGGCGCCTGGCTGCTGGTCGACGAGGCGCACTCGTTTGGCGTGTTCGGCGAAAAAGGTTTGGGCCTGACCGAATCCTGCGGGCTGCTCGACCGGGTCGATTTCATCGTCGGAACCTTTTCCAAGAGCCTGGCCGGCCTGGGTGGGTTCTGCGTGTCGCCGCATCACAAGCTCGATCTCATGCGCCTGGCCAGCCGCCCCTATATTTTCACCGCCTCGCCGTCACCGGCAACCATCGCCGGCACCCGGGCGGCGCTACGCAAAGTGCTCGACGGGCAGGCGCTGCGGCGCCAGCTGCATCGCAACTTCGAGCGCCTCTACCGGGCGGCGGAGGAACTCGGCTACCGGCTCGGCAGCGCAACGCCCGGCCCGGTGGCCGCCATCATTCTTCCCGACCGCGACACCGCGCTGGCCCACTGGCGCGGCCTTCTGGCGGCCGGGGTCTATGCCAACCTGATGATTCCGCCGGCCACCCCGGCCGGGCTCAACCTGCTGCGGATTTCCCTGAGCGCCGCCCACAGCGACCAGGACGTGGACCAGGTCATTGCCGCGCTGGCCGAGATGACGGTCGCAGCCTGACGCTGGCGCCTGGAGGCCAACGGCGGAGGCTTATAATGGAAAGCCATGAATGCTAGCCAACAAAAGCGCTGGATACGCGAGGCGCACGCCGAGGTCGATGACCTGTTTGCGCGCAGCGGCCCCATCTACTGGACCGACCTGCTGATCAGTGCCGGCGTGGCCTGGGCTGCGACCATCGCCTACTTTGCCCTGCCCTGGGGTTCAATCGGCCAGATTGCCGGCGGGGTCATCGCCGGCATCGCCTTCTACCGTGCCGGCACCTTCATGCACGAAATCATCCACATGCCGCGCGGCGAGCTGACCTGGTTCAAGCGCGCCTGGAACCTGCTGGTCGGTATTCCGCTCTTGATGCCGTGGATCCTCTACCGCAATCACATCGAGCACCACTCGCGGGCCCATTTCGGAACCCCGCGGGACGGCGAATACCTGCCGCTGGCCGCTGCACCGCTGCGCGAAACCTTCCGCTATCTGCTGCGGATGCCGTTTCTGCCGCTGATGGCGCTGGCCCGCTTCGGCCTGGCCGGACCGCTGTCGCGACTGAGCCCCAGGTTTCGCGACTGGCTGCTCCGGCGCGGAACGGCCTATGCGTCCAACCCCTACTACTCCAAATCCTTTCCGCACAAAGAGCGCGCCCACCTTGCGCTGGTCGAGTGGCTGGCCCTGGCCTGGATCCTGTTCTGGCTGGGCCTGACCTTTTTCGGGCCGGTCCAGCCCGTGCACTGGCTGATGGCCTGGCTGCTACACGGCTGGACGCTGGGTCTGAACTGGGTCCGCAACCTCGCCGCGCACAGCTACGCCCGGCGCGGCGAGAGCATGTCCCACCTGGAACAACTGCAGGATTCGGTCAACCTCACCGGCCAGACCTGGCTGACGGCCTGGCTGTTTCCCGTTGGCCTGCGCTACCACGCGCTGCACCACCTCTTCCCCGGCCTGCCTTACCACAACATGGGCCAAGCCCATCGCCGCCTGATGGCCAGGTTCGGTGCCGACTCGCCCTACGCCGCGGCCAACCACGACAACTATTTTCGGGTGGTCGGGACCCTGTTTCGGCGCGCCGCAGCGGTCAAACCGGCCGATTCCGCGGTCGCCACCTGGCGCTCGCGACCGGCGGCCTGAGGTCGTCGCCGCCGGCTGCCGCCTTTTTGACCGCGATGTCTTCCCTGGCGACCGAGTCCGTGCCCGCCCCGACCGTGGCTGCCGGAACCCGCGCGACCGATCCGGCTGCCGCCTGCATCCTGGTCAATCCGCGCAGCTTTCGGATCAGCGGCGGTAACCGCCTCAACCGGGTCTGCCGCGCCGCGCGCACGGCCGGCACGCCGGTCCATGTCGTCCACGACCCCGACGAAATCCGATCAGCGCTGGCGGGCTGGGGCACAGCGCCCCCGCAACGCCTGGTGGTCATCGGCGGCGACGGCACCGTTCAGGCCGCGGCCTCGGCCCTGATCGATACGCCTCCCCCGTCGATCCCGCCGCTGCTGGTTTTGGGCGGCGGACGCACCAACTTCACCGCCCGCGACCTGGGCACCCACCGCTGCCTGGCCTCACTGCTGGAGCAGGTTCTGCACCGCCCGGACGAGCTGAACCTCACGCGGCGCCGAATCCTGACCCTGGAGCAGCCCGCGGCAGGCTGCGCCCTGCACGGCTTCTTTGTGGCCGGCGCGCTGGTCGATCACGTCATCCGCGACTGCCATCGCTATCGCAGTCGCCACCGCGGCTGGCTCAGAACCGGAGCGCCTTCCTCGGCCTGGCGGGTCGCGCAGCTGGGACTGCTGGGCGCCCTGGGCCGATCTCGCTTCCGGCCG
>JBMCIV010000232.1:0-3316 GCA_048616735.1 Wenzhouxiangella sp.
GCCGCCACGCCGGGTGTCGCGGCCACCGCGTGGGAGGACATCCGCGCAAGCCTCTACGGCGATCGGCCCATCGCGGAGGCGGGCGACCATATCACCGTCGAGAGCCCCTACCGGACGGGGAACGACGCCCGCACCCCCATCGGCATCCGCGTGACCGGCCCGGACGGCCAGCTGGTGGACCGGGTCAGCGTGATCCTCGACGGGAACCCGATGCCGGTCTCGGCGGTGCTCGACCTCGCCCGCCCCCTGCCCTCGGTCTTCTTCGAGGTCACCCTGCGCTTCAACGGCCCGACGCCGCTGCACGTGGTGGCCGAAACCGCGGACGGGCAGCTTTTCGTGGCCGAGGCCTTCGTCAAGACCTCGGGCCAGGGCGCCTGCTCGGCGCCGCCCGGCACCGACCCCGAGGCCGCGCTGGCAAGCCTCGGCGAGATGACCATCCAGATGGGCGCCCTGCCTGCGGCGGGCGACGCGGCGGCACGGCTGGGCGCGCTGGCGGGGGGCGACGGGCAAGTGGACGTGGATATCAGCCATCCAAGCCATTCCGGGCTGCAGATGGACCAGATCTCGCTGCTGTTCATCCCGATGCGCTATGTCGAGACGCTGGATATCGAACTCGACGGCCAGCCCTATGCGCAGGTGACGGGCAGCATCTCGGCCGTGGCGTTGAGCTTCATGGTGCACGAACCCAGCGGGATCATTGCGTGGGCCAGGCTCAAGTCGCGGTTTTCCAGGCGCTTCAAGTAGCGCAGCATCTCGGTCTCGGACCGATAGCGCGAGAAAACCTCGTGGGTCATAAACGGCGTCTGCCGTCGCAGCCGCTCCGGAATGGCCGACAAATCAGCCGCCAGGTCACGATCCAGCGCGTCCAGGTCGATGGGCTCATCAACGAACACCCCGAGCAGCTGCTCCAGGTGGCGGCGGCCGGTGCGTTCATTGAACGAAATGCCGATGAAGCCGGCGCGATCGGCGCGCAGATTGATTCCCGCCTGCTGCACCCGGTGGATGACGGCCGCGCGGCGCGGCTCGTCCAGCCGGATCGAAAGGGTGTCGAAAAACGATCCATGCTCGAGCTCGAAGCCGGCGTCCTCGAGGACGCGGCCGGCTAGACAGGCCAGCCGATGAACGCGCTGGGCGATACGCTTGATGCCGTCGGGGCCGTGCCAGACCCCGTAGAAGCCGGCCATGACCGCAAGCAGCGCCTGCGAGGTGCAGATATTGCTCATCGCCTTTTCGCGCCGGATGTGCTGCTCGCGGGTCTGCAGCGCCATGCGCAGCGCGCGCGCGCCGTGACGGTCGCGCGAGACCCCGATGATGCGGCCGGGAACGCTGCGCCTGAAGTCCTCGCGGGTGGCCAGGAAGGCCGCGTGCGGACCGCCGTAGGCCATCGGCACGCCGAAGCGCTGGGCCGAGCCGACCACAACGTCGGCGCCGACTTCGCCGGGCGGGCTGAGCAGGGCGAGGGCGAGCAGATCGCTGGCCACGGCGACCAGGGCTCCGGCCGCGTGCGCCGCGCTGATCACGGAGGCGATCTCGCGTACTTCGCCGCTGGCGCCGGGATACTGGCAAAGCACGCCAAAGCAGGGCTGATCGGCCAGGGCCCCTGCCAGGTCTTCGACCACGCGCACGTCGAGGTCCAGATGCCGGCCTCGGTTGACGACAACATCAATCGTTTGCGGGAAGCAGTTGGCGTCAATCAGAAAGACGTCGCTTTTGGCCTTGCGATTGACTCGCTTGAGCATGGCCATGGCTTCGGCCGCCGCGGTGGCTTCGTCCAGCAGTGAGGCGTTGGCCAGCTCCATGCCGGTCAGGTCCATGACCATCTGCTGGAAATTCAGCATGCCCTCGAGCCGGCCTTGGGAAATTTCGGCCTGGTACGGGGTGTAGGCGGTATACCAGCCCGGATTTTCCAGCACGTTGCGCTGGATCACCGGCGGGGTGAGGGTGGGGTGGTATCCCAGCCCGATCATGCTGTGGCGGATGACGTTGCGCCCGGCGATAGCGCGCAGCTCTTCCAGCACCCGGGCTTCGGTCTCGGCCGGCGGCAGCGCCAGCCCGCGTTCCTGGCGGATGCTGTCGGGCATGGTCTCGTCGATCAGGGCCTGGAGCGACGGGCTCTCGATGGTATCGAGCATGCCCCGGACGGCGCTATCGTCCGGACCGATGTGGCGGCCGATGAATTCGTCGTGGGCCTGGAGATCGGCCAGCGGTGAGCTTGCGTGATCGTTCTGGGACATGGGTCAGGGCACCAGGGTCAGGGAAGTGGGCAAATAGTGATCGAGCAGCAAGAAGGTAAACAGCATCATCAGATAAACGATGGAATAGCTGAACATGCGCATCGGCAACATTTCGTCGTCGGAGCGCAGCAGGGCGATCGCGTAACCGAGAAAGCCGGCATTGAGGACGCTGGCGCCAGCCAGGTAGACCAGGCCGTTCATGCCCAGCAGCCAGGGCAGCAGGGTGACCAGCGCCAGGATGATGCTGTAGAACAGAATCTGCCAGCGGGTGTATCGGGCGCCGTGGGTGACCGGCAGCATGGGGACGTCGGCGGCGGCATAGTCATGCCGGCGGTAGATGGCCAGCGCCCAGAAATGCGGCGGGATCCAGACGAAGATGATCAAAAACAACACCAGCGCGAAGGCGTGGATTTCCCCGGTCACCGCGACCCAGCCGAGCAGCGGCGGCGCGGCACCGGCGGCACCGCCGATGACGATGTTCTGCGGCGTGGCGCGCTTGAGGAAAATCGTATAGATCACGGCGTAACCGACCAGGCTGAAAAAGGTCAGAACGGCGGTCAGCGGATTGACGAAATAGACCAGGATGACCATGGAAGTGGCGGTCAGCGCCATGGCGAACGAAAGCACCTGGCGCTCGTTGAGCTGGCCTTGGGGGAGGGGGCGATTGCGCGTGCGCGTCATCATCTGGTCGGTGCGCGCGTCGATCAAGTGATTGATCGCCGCGGCTCCGGCGGCCGCCATGCCGATGCCCAGCGTGCCCCAGAACAAGATATCCAGCGGGACGATTCCGGGCGTGGCCAGGGCCATGCCGACCACGGCGGTAAACACGATCAGACTGACGACCTTGAGTTTGCAAACCGCCAAAAAGTGGCTCAGTCGAGCCGGTGACAGGACCTGGGTATTCATGCGCTGATCGTCTCCCGGCGCGTGGTTCGGTGCAGCAGGTAGACCATGGCGGCGAGCAACAGCGCGGCCACGCCGTTGTGGGCCACGGCAATGCCCAGCGGCAGGCTCCAGACGACGTTGAGGATGCCGAGGGTGACCTGTGTGCCCAACAGCGCGGCCAACACCCCCGCCGGTCG
>JBMCIV010000233.1:0-3304 GCA_048616735.1 Wenzhouxiangella sp.
GTGCTGGCGCTGGGGGCCTCGCGCGTCCGGCTGGGCCTGGAGGACCGCAGCCGGCCGGTGTGGCTGCACGCCGACGACGAGTCGAGGCTGGATGTGTGCCTGGACCAGCGGCGCTGGACGCTGACCCGGCACGCCCGCTTCGAGGCCGCCCGCTCCAGTGCTGGCGGCGACGGGCGAATTCTCGCGCCCATGCCCGGCAAGATCCTGGAGATTCGCGTCACCGAGGGAGCGCAGGTCGCAGAAGGCGAAGCGGTGGTGGTCATGGAGGCGATGAAAATGGAGCTGACCATCAAGGCCCCGATCAATGGGGTGGTGGAGGCTCTGGCCGTCGAGCGCGGCGACCTGGTCGAGGCCGACGCCGTTTTGCTGTCGCTGATCGCAAGCGATACCGCCGACTAGAGGGCCTTCATTCGCCCTGACGCCGCAGCCAGGGCTTGAGCCCGGCGACCACCAGCGCCGCCGAACTGTTGATCGCCCAGCGCGGCGGTCGGGTCACGCACTGGCCGGCAAAGCGCAGGTTGGCCGACGAGATCTCGCCGAGTGCACGAACCAGGCTGGACGGGCCGCGCACGGCCAGCAGCCGGTCCAGATTACCCCGACCCAGCTCGAGCGCCTCGTAGGCCAGCCCGCCGTAGAGGTCGGTCAGCGCCAGCATCTGCGCGCGCAGTTCGTCGCCGAGCGGGCCGGTGCGCTCGACCAGCCCGAGGTTGCGCACGGGCAGGCCGAGCTGCTCGGCCAGATGCGGGTAGACGTTGGCCATTTCGGTCAGGTCCAGCATGGGATCGGTGCGGCCGTCGTCGGCCGCGATCACGGCCTGCCAGTCGCTGTCGTCGAGCACGCGCTCGGCCCGGGCGTAGAACACCGCCTCCTCGCTGCGCATATGGATTCGGGTGTGGCGCACGTAGTCGTGGATCCGCTCGGCCAGCCGTTCGCCGCGTCTGCCGCGCAGCCGCCGAGGCCGCTGGCTGGCAATATTATCGGCCAGCTCAGCGGCCTGCTGCTCGCCGCTTTCGTGCTCGTGGCTGAGCTGGCCCAGGGTGGCCTCCAGCTCGGCGTCGCGCGCCCGAATGCGCTCGAACAGGCGATCCTCGCGCGGGTGATGGAAGGCGTGGTGATAGCGCAGCAGGTAGCGCAGGGCGTCGACCAGCACCGGCCGGGCCTGCCCGGGCGCGCGCGCCAGGCGCGCAGCCTGGGTATCGATTTCGCGCAGCACCCGCGACAGCCCGGCATGGTCGCGCCGCAGCCCCTGCATGAAGCGCTGACCCGGCTGGCTTTGCGATTGGGAGGATTCGGCATTCATGGACAGCTCTCGCGGATGAAGTCGCCCATTCGGGCGATCGCGCGGCCGGACTCGGGCGCAAACGACAGCGCCTGCCAGCCGTGCGGCATGCGGTCCCAGACCTCGACCTCGGCGCGCACGCCGGCCGCCTGGGCGCGCTCGGCGCAGCGACGGCTGTCGTCGAGCAGAATCTCGGTGCTGCCGACCTGGAACAGCAGCGGCGGCAGTCCGGCGTAGTCGCCCAGCACCGGCGAAACATACGGGTGGTTGACCAGCTCGACCCGCCCGCCGAGGTAGAGCTGGCGAATATCGTCGCCGCGCTCCATGCTCAGCACCGAGTCGCTGGCGGCGTTGTCGATGCGCGAGCCGGATTCGGATGCATCGGTCAGGTCGGCGGCCGGCGACATCAGGACCCCGGCCGCCGGAGCGGGCTCGCCCAGATCGCGCAGCTTGAGCAGCAGCGCCAGCGCCAGGCAGCCGCCGGCCGACATGCCGCTGACGATGATGTGCTCCGGCGCCACGCCCTGAGCCAGCAGCTGGCGATAGGCTTCCAGGCTGTCGTCGAGGCCGGCCGGAAAGGGGTCTTCGGGCGCCAGACGATAGAAGACTAGGCGACCGCGGGCGTTGGCGGCCCGGCACAGCCGGGCCAGCAGCAATCGCTCGGCGCGCACGAACCGGGTCATGAAGGCCCCGCCAGGCAGATGCAGGATGACCCGCTCGGTCGGCCCGGTCTGTGGCGTCAGCCACTCGGCGTCGCAGTGGCTGAGGCCGGGTTCCAGGTCGATCCGGATATCGCCGGGCAGGGCCGGGAAAAAGCGCTCCATGGAGCGGATCCGGGCGCGCATTTCGGCGACCGAGAAATCCCGCTTGAGCGACTGGCGTATGGTCAGTCGCCCCAGCAGGGCGGCGGTGCGCGTCTGCCAGCTGACCATGTCAGGCTGAAGGGGTCCGAAGCGTCGACATCAGCAAATGATACGCAATGCATTCAGCGCCGTGGCGTGGCGGCGGCCAGTTCGCCCCAGGCCGCGCCCACGTGCTCGGCCAGCGAGGGCAGGTTGCGCAGGCTGGCGCCGTTGGCGACAAACCCGAAATCCATGCGGTCGTTGGACGAGATCACCGTGGCGTTCAGGCCCACGCCGACGGCGATGGCCGAGACCGGGTAGGCGCCGACCAGGGCGGCGCCGTGCAGGTACAGCGGTCGCTCCAAGCCGGGAATATTGGAAATGACCAGGTTGGCCGAGGGCGGCGCCACCCGATCGACGTAGGTGACCGCGGTCAGCCCGGCCATACCCATCAGCCCGGCCGCATAACCGAGCGCGGTTTCCCTGCTCATTCGGCCGACCTCCTGCTTGGCCGCGCTCATCGACTCCACCACCTGCCCCAGCCGCTCCAGCGGACCGGCGTCGGGCAGGCCCAGTTTGACGAATACGGCAGAAACCTTAGTGCCGCTGGAACCGTCGTTGCGCTCGCGCAGCGAGACCGGACACATTGCCACCAAACGGTGCTCGAACGGCTCGCCCAGCTCGGCAAGGTAGCGATGAAGACCGGCGTCGATCACGCTCATGGCGACATCGTTAAGCGTCGCGCCGAAGTGCTTGCCGACGCGGCGCATCTCGGCCAGCGGCAGCGACAGCGTGGCCACGCTGCGGGCGTTGGCCACCGGCTGGTTCATCGGTCCGCGATGGGCCGCAAACGGCACGCTGCCCTTGGGCTCGCCGCCCATCCAGCTCCACAGCCCCTTGCGCACGGTGCCCATCAGCGCCAGGTACTGGCTGGCCGCGGTGCCGCTCAGGCCCAGGATCCGTTTGACCATGGCCTTCGGCGGGCGCGGCTTGCGCACCGGCACGTCGACCGCAAACAGCGGCTTGGGGACCCCCTGGCGGCGATTGGTGCGCAGGCTGGCGTTGATGCGGTGGCTGGCGCTGACGCCGTCGATGATGGCGTGGTGCATCTTGACAAACAGCGCAAAGCGCCGTCCCGGCACCTGGTCGATCAACCACAGCCGAAACAGCGGCCGGTCGCGGT
>JBMCIV010000234.1:0-3294 GCA_048616735.1 Wenzhouxiangella sp.
AATCCGGCGGGCTGTCGTCGTCCAGGGGGGCAGACACCGGCAAAGTCAGGATTTGCCGTGGAGACGGTGCCGACCTCAGTCGCTGTCGCGCTCATCCATTCGGTGGCGCCGCTGTGCGCGCCGGCCTTGTCCGCCGCGCTCGGCCATGGCGTCAAATTTCTGCGCCTGCTCTTCGTCGAGCAGCGCCCGGATCTCTTCGCGCAGCATCAAGCGCGCCTGGCGGCGCTCGGCGCGATTTTCGCGCGCCTGCTCGCGCATATACCGCCGATGGTCCTGGAACAGCGCCTGGATTTCGGTCTCCTGCTCGCTTGTCAGGGTCAGGCGCTCGGACAGACGAGACATCGGGTCGGCGTGGCCCTGGGCCAGCGCGTTGCCGGCCAAGGCCAGGCCGGCGGCCAGGGTCAAGGCTAGGCTCAGCTTGCTTAGTACGGGCGTGCGGGTTTTCATGTTTAGCTCCTTGTGTAGTGCGTATTTTCAGCGCGCTTCGGCAACCGCCAAGCGTGGAAAACATTCTGCGCCGGAGCCAGGTGACGAGGGGTGGCGCTGTGCCACGATTTGTGACGAAACGTTACGCGAGATCAGGCGGGCAGGGTTATCGTGACCCGAAGCCCGCCCTCGGGGCGATTTTGCGCACGGATCGTCCCGCCGTGGCGCTCGAGGGCACTTTTGGCGATGGCCAGACCCACGCCGCCGCCGGCGCCGGTCTCGCTGCGCTCGGCCGTAAGACGCACGAACGGCTCGAAAATCGCTTCCAGCTGGTCATCGGGGACGCCGGGACCCTCATCGGCGATCGTGACTTCGACCGTGCCTGGGTCGTTTGAGCGCCGGCAGGCCCGGACCTGGATTTCACCGCCTGCCGGCGAATGGCTGACCGCGTTGCGCAATACGTTTTCCAGCGCCCGCCTCAGCCACTCCGGATCGGCCGATAGCGCAAGACGCTCAGGCAAGTCAGCGTGCAGATGGACGCCGGCGGTCTCGGCTTCCAGGCCGAGCGAGTCGATGAGAGCGCGAAGCATCTCGGCCAGGTCCACGGACTGGTAGGCCAGCTGCGCCTGGTTGCGAACCCTGGAAACGCCCAGAATCTGGCCAATCAGCTCGTCCAGGCGCTGGATTTCCAGCGCCGTTCGCTCCATGTGGCGCTGGCGATCGCGTGGCGTGCGCGCTTGCTCGGCCAGCGTCAGCGCCATCTGCAGGCGCGTTAGCGGCGAGCGCAATTCGTGCGAGACATCGCGCAGCAGCTGCTGCTGGCTGGCGACCAGGCGCTCAAGCCGGGCCGCCATGTCATCGAAATCCCGGCCGAGGTCGCCGAGCTCGTCGCCGCGCTTGATCAAGCTCGCACCCACGCGCGTGTCCAGGCGGCCCCGGCCCAGCGCCTGACCGGCCCGACGCAGCGCACGAATCGGCCGGGTCACGCTGCGCGCCAGAAAAAAGCAGGCGATACCGCTGATCACCGCGGCCAAGGCCAGGACACCCCAGGGCCCCAGTGGGCCGACCAGGCGCAGCACCAGCGGGCGGGCAGGGGGCACGAGCAGCACCAGGAATTCACCGTGCCGGGGATGAGCGATGACCTGCGCGCCCGGCGCCGGTGCATCCGCGCCCCGACCCGACCGCCAGTTCCTGACCGCAGCGCGCGCCCGGGCCGGCATGCGCCGCCCCAGCAGCTCCGAACCTTCTTCGTCGAAGACCAGGACGGTGATGCGGCGATGACGCTGCTGATCGCTGCGGGCCCAGCGGGCCAGCGCCGCGGGTCCACCGCGATCCAGCACCGCCTGGGCCCGCACGCCCATGCCTTCGGCAATCCGCTGCGCCCGCTGCCCCATCTCGGCGGCCGCGTCCTGGTCCTGCTGAAGCTGCAGGTTGACCAGGACCACGGCGCTGAGCGTCAGCACGATCACCAGCCAGAAAGCCAGGAAAATGCGCAGGTACAGCGGCATCAGACCTTCCCGCCGGTCAGCAGGTAACCGCGGCCGCGAACGGCCTGGATACCGATGCGGTCACGCGCACTGGCCGGCAGCTTGTTGCGCAGTCGGCTGACGTGGGTATCGATGCTGCGGTCCATGGCATGCAGTTCCCGGCCCAGCGCGTGGCGGGCCAGCTCGTCCTTGCCGACGACTTCGCCGGGCCGCCTGAGCAGGGCTTCCAGCAAGGCAAATTCCGCCGCGGTCAGTTCCAGCGCCTGACCATCCACGCTGGCCGTGCGCGCCTCCATGTCCAGGCGCAAGCCGAAGGCTTCCAGCCGGCCCGGCGTGGAGCCATCGCGCAACCGACGGGTAATCGAGCGCAGGCGAGCACCGAGCTCGCGCGGGTTGAAGGGTTTGGGCAGGTAGTCGTCGGCACCGAGCTCCAGACCAACGATACGGTCGGCGTCGTCGCCGCGCGCGGTCAGCATGATGACCGGAACGCGGCTGTTGGCGCGCAGGCCGCGAAGCACGTCAAGACCGTTCATGCCCGGCAGCATGATGTCGAGAATGACGACATCGCAATCGCCCGACAGCGCGGCCTCCAGCCCGGCCGGCCCGGAGTGCGCAGCGGCGACCCGCCAGCCGTCGCCTTCCAGGTACTCGACCAGCATCCTGGTCAGCGCCTGGTCGTCATCGATAATCAAGACCCGGTCGAAGCTCATGGCGCAAAGCATAGCCATTACCGGCTGCCGGCACTAGCGCACGACCCGAAAAGACGCACCCGCCCACCTCGCGCTGCCGCCTACTCTGGCAAGAAGCGAATCTCTCCGTACCAGGCCTCGGCGGTCCCGCCGGCGTCGTCGCAATCGGTCATCAGCGCAACGGCGTCGATTTTGTCCAGATCACGGTCGTGCAGCTCGCGGAAGTCCTCGCGCACGTTGCGGCGCTGGGTGTGCCAGGTTCCCGGCTGATCCGGCGGGCCGGACTGAACCGCGACCATGCGTGCCCGCGAGGCGTAAGCGTTGGGCCAGTCTGCGCCTTTTGGTTCTACGCTGGCCCAGACATAGTTGACGGCGCGGGCGCGCAACCGCAGCCAGCCCCCGTCGAGGACCACGTACAGCCGCGCCGGATAGTCATCGCCGGCACGCGAGGTTTCATCGATGTCCTGGAAGGTCTCATCGACCCGCCAGGTCCATTCCACGATCGGGTAGTTGACGATATCGATCTCGCGCCTAAGCCACAGCCCCGAGGCGGCATCGTCGCACTGCGCGTGGAGCGCGGGCCGGCCATCGACCTCCACCAGCGTGTACTCGGTCTGGCCGCTGAACGACTCGCGCTCCCATTCGACGATCTCGCCCGGCGCAAAGCGCAGAGCGTCGTCCGCGGCCGCAGC
>JBMCIV010000235.1:0-3277 GCA_048616735.1 Wenzhouxiangella sp.
GCCAGAACGATGCGAGCGACCGGCTCGTGGAAATCAGTCCAGGGCTCGCCCATACATCCGGTACCGCTTGTAGAGATCACCGCCCATGGCCTTGATCAGCGAGTTCATCCCCTGGTTGGTTTCAAGAATCCAGGACATCTCGACCTGGCGTATGCCGTCGCGATGGAGCGCGTGGCGGACCTTGTCGATCATGCCGAAACTGATGGCCGCACTCAGGCTTCCGCGCTGGTGTTTCTTTCTTACGCCCATTAACGGCACCCTGGCGGTGGTGGCCTGGCGCCGCTTCAGGCGCCAGAGCAGGCGGGCCCAGCCCGTGGGGAGCAGCCGCCCCTCCAGATCCCGGATCAACTCGTTGAGGTTGGGCAAGGCGATCAGGAAGCCGGCCGCCTCGCCGTCGACTTCGGCGACGCAGGCATGGTCGGGATGCAAAATTTTACGTATCTCGCGGCCAGTATGCGCGAACTCGGCCCTGGTCAGCGGCACGAAACCCCAGTTGTCCGACCAGGCATCGTTGAACAGGTCGCGCAACAACTCGACCTCGTGCAGGTAGTGCTGCATGTCCAGCGCGCGAAAGCTAAGCCGGCCGCGGTTGCGCTCGAGCAGGCGATTCATCGCTGCCGGGGCCTCGAAGTCCGGTGCCACCAGAAACGCCAGGAGGTCCATTTCGCCGCTCATCCCGGCACCCTCGAGCAACTCGCGATAATAAGCCGGGGCGTGGCCCATGAGGATCATCGGCGGCGTTTCATGCCCCGAGACCAGCAGACCGCAGGACTGATTGATGCCCAGATCATACGGCCCGCGCATCCAGGTGCAGCCGCGCTCGCGCAGCCAGCCGGCGGCGCGATCGAGCAAAATCGCGGCAACCTCGGGTTCGTTGACGCACTCAAACTGCCCGAAATATCCGATCCGGCGGCCCTGTTCCGGCGCCTGAAGGCGATCGATCTGGGCGCTGATGGCGCCCACCGCCTGACCCGACCTGCGGGCCAGGAAAAGCTCGCCTGACGCGTGCTCGAACCAGGGGTTTTTGGCCGACCACAAGGCCTTGCGCTCCATGCGCAGGGGCTCTATCCAGGCCGGATCGGTGGCGTGGACCTGCCGGGACAGGCGCCAGAGCGCCTTCCAGTCTCGAGGCCTGGCCACAGTAGAAACGGAAATCGGCATCATGGCGTGGAATGTAACGGATTTGGAAGGAATGTTTTCTTTAGCGTGGCTCCGAACTATAATGAAAGATTGTCCGTTCCCCAGCAGGTGCCGTGCGGGCCACGATTAAAAAGAAGGGAAACCCACGCTTTGATGCCGCAGCCGACCCCGACAGACAACTCCCTGCCCCTCAAGACCTCCGGTTACCGCAGCCTGGCAGAAGCGCTCGATTACGCTTCGCAAGGCACTACCGGCTGCAATTTCTATAACGGACGCGGCGAGCTGCAGTGCAGCATGCACTACGGCGTCCTGCGCGAACAGGCGATAGATCTGGCCCGGCGACTGCACGGCATGGGTCTGGAACGCGGCAGCCGCATCGCCCTGGTCGCCGATACCCATCCTGATTTCCTGGTCTTCTTTTTCGCCTGCCAGTACGCTGGCCTGGTGCCGGTGCCGTTACCGGCTGCCGTGCATCTGGGCGGGCGTGAAGCTTTCATCTCCCATCTCGGCGCCATGCTCAAGGACTGTCAGGCGCGTGCGGCGTTCGCGCCGGCAAGCTTTGCCGACTTCCTGGCAGAGGCCGCGACGGGACTCGGGCTGAAGGTGGTCGGCACGCTCGACGCGTTCGCCCAGCTGGCGCCGGCTGACGAACTGCCGGCGCCACCGCGACCCGACGAGCTGGCTTATCTGCAGTACACCTCCGGCAGCACGCGTTTTCCCCGCGGGACCATGATCACGCAGGAAGCGGTGCTCGACAACCTGGCCGGAATCCTGCAGTTCGGCGTTCAGATCCGGCGCGGCGATCGCTTCATGTCGTGGCTGCCGTACTACCACGACATGGGCCTGGTCGGGCTGATTCTGGGGCCGGTGATTTCCCAGCTTTCGGTCGATTATCTGGGCACCCGGGAGTTCGCCATGCGGCCGCGGCTGTGGCTGAGCCTGATGTCGCGCAATCGCTCGACGATCTCGTTCAGCCCGCCGTTCGGCTATGCCCTGTGCGCGCGCCGGGTTCGCGCCGGCGATCTGGAGAAATTCGACCTGTCGGCCTGGCGCGTGGCCGGCGTCGGGGCGGAAATGATCCGCGCGCCCTGGCTGCAGGGTTTCGCCGACGCGCTCAAGCCGGCCGGCTTCGAGCGTTCGGCCTTTCTGCCGTGCTATGGCATGGCCGAATGCTCACTGGCCGTGAGCTTTGCCCCCTTGGGCCAAGGCCTGGAAACCGATCACCTGGACGCCGAGCGCCTGGCCAGCGATCGGATCGCCGCACCAGTGAATTCTTCAGCCACAGACCAGCGGGTGACCGAGTTCGTCAACTGCGGACGCCCCTTGCCCGGCTACGAGCTCGAAATCCGCACGACCGATGGCTCGCTGGCGGCCGAACGCGAATGCGGTGTCATTTACCTGCGCGGCAAGAGCGTGATGCGGGGCTACGCCAACAATCCGGCCGCGACGGCCGCAGCATTGGGGCCGGAGGGCTGGCTCAACACCGGCGACGTGGGCTACCGGGCGGGCGACTCGCTGTTCATCACCGGCCGGGCCAAGGATTTGCTGATCATCAACGGCCGCAACATCTGGCCGCAGGACCTTGAATACCTGGCCGAGCAGCAGCCCGAGGTGCGCCCCGAGGATGCTTCGGCGTTTTCCATTCCCGGAGAGGACGGCAGCGAGGTGGCGGTGCTGGTCGTGCAGTGCCGCGAACAGGACAGCTTTCGCCAGGCCGATCTGGTCGAACGCCTCAAACAGCGCATCCAGTGCGAGTTCGGGATCGCCTGCCTGATCGAACTGGTCCCGCTGCACACCCTGCCGCGCACCTCATCCGGAAAGCTCTCGCGCAGCGGCGCGCGGCTGGACTTCATCAACCGCAACCATCTCCAGGAACGCCCGGTGCTGTCGCGCGAGCTGGTTGACCGCACCCCGCATACCCGGGCGGCCGAGCCCTCCGGCAACTGAAGCCCCGGCGTTTCTCGTGCCTTCCGGCCACAGCGTTGCGCTAACCGGCGCCAGCGGCTTTGTCGGAAGCGTGCTGACGCGCGTCCTGCTCGCGCAGGGGTACACGGTGCGCGCGCTGTCGCGGACGCCCGGGCGCTGCCCCAGCCACCCCAATCTGAAAGAGGTCAGCGGCAGCCTGGAGACGCCGCAG
>JBMCIV010000236.1:0-3254 GCA_048616735.1 Wenzhouxiangella sp.
GCATGGTGCTCGGCGGTGTGCTGTGGATCACCTTGCGAATGCGTTTTCGACGGCGCACACCACCGCCCCAGCCGCCGTCGTCATGACGCAGCCTCCGGGCGAGACGACCGCTTCATTGAAAGCCGGATTGACCGATCTGGTCGGGAAACTGGGGCACTTTTTTCAGTTCGGATGAATCAAAGCCCAGCTCGTCGAAGCGCGCCAGCAGCGTCGCGTAGAGCTCATCGTCCAGGCGCGGCGCGCGCGCCATCACCCAGGCGTAATTACGCGAGGGATGACCAACCAGACTCCACTGGTAGTCCTCATCGAGGTCGACGATGTAATAAGCAAAGGTCAGCGGCCAGTAAAAGCGAACCTTCCAGCGCGCGTTGGTGTCCTCGTCGACGACCCAGGCCACGCCTTCCAGGCGCTGCTCCGGCGCATCGAAATCGCCATCGCGGTAGAGGTAGATGTCGTCCATGCGCCCGTCTTCGCGCATCCGGTACATCGCCCGTCCGGCGACGTTGCCGCGCTCGCCGAAGTAGGGGATGTTGGCGATCACGTACCACTCGCCCATGTAGCGCTCCAGGTCGACCGAATCGACCGTCTCCAGGGGCGGTGAGTTCCAGGTCGAAGCGCAGCCGGACAGCATGCCGGCCAGCAGTAAAAGCAGCAGATTTTTCATCCCGTCATTAAAACCTGCGTAAGTGAACGCCGCCTCACCGAACCGGGCCGGCACCGCGAATCCCCAATCCCGAACGCAAAAAAATTGCAGCGCCCTCCGGTTCGTGCTAATGTAATAGCGTGTTAATACATTAACGACATGAAACAGCGCGATCCCCAACACCTGGAAGCCAACCGCGCCGCGCGCTCGAGCCTGGCCGAAGCCTTTTTGGCCATGCGCACGCCGGAAGAGTGCCGGGCCCTGCTGCGCGATCTGACCACACCGGCCGAACTCGAAGCGCTGGTGGACCGGTGGCGGGTGGTGAAGTTTCTCGATCAGGGCATGCCTTACCGCGAAATCCATGCCCAAACCGGCGTCAGCGTCACCACCATCGGCCGGGTCGCGCGTTACCTGGAAAACGGCAACGGCGGCTACCGGCTCGCCCTGGAACGCATCAAGCAGACACCCCAAGATGATTAGCATGAACCGACTGAAAATCGCCATCCAGAAATCCGGCCGCCTGTCCGAGCAATCGCTGAACCTGCTCGAACGCTCCGGCCTGTCGTTCGCCAAATCAAAGGACAAGCTGTTCTGGTTCGGCCGCAACCTGCCGGTAGACCTGCTTTTGGTGCGCGACGACGATATCCCGCGCCTGCTGCTCGAGGGGGTATGCCAGCTCGGCATCGTCGGCGAGAACGTGGCCCGGGAAAAGCTGCTCGAAGCCCGCAGCCGGCGGCCGCAGGCCGATTTGCAGGCGCTGACCCGGCTCGACTTCGGCCACTGTCGGCTGATGCTGGCGGTGCCCGAAAAGCTCGACTACCGGGGCCCCGGCGACCTGGTCGGCAAGCGCCTGGCCACCAGTTACCCGCAGCTGACCCGCCAGTGGCTGGACGACAACGACGTCGAAGCCGATATCGTCACCCTGTCAGGCGCGGTCGAGATCGCACCCAGCCTGGGCACGGCCGACGCCATCGTCGATCTGGTCTCGACCGGGACCACGCTGCGCGCCAACCATCTCAAAGCCACCGACGAGGTCTTGAGCAGCCAGGCCGCGCTGTTTCGCAGTCCCGAAACGCTCGATACCGATGCCGAGAAACTGCTCAACACGCTGCTGACCCGGATCGAGGGCGTGCGCCAGGCCGCCGAAAGCAAGTACGTGATGCTGCACGCCCCGCGCTCGCGCCTGGCCGAGATCTCGGCCATCCTGCCCGGCGCCGAATCCCCCACCGTGTTGACCCTGGAAGGCCCGGGCGACAAGGTGGCTGTGCATGCCGTTTGCACCGAGCAGGTATTCTGGGAACATCTGGAAGAACTCAAGCGCGCCGGGGCCTCCGCCGTCCTGGTACTGCCCGTGGAGAAAATGCTCGCATGATGAATATCGTTTACGCCCGCGATTTGGGTCGCCAAGCCCTGGCCGAGGTACTGGCGCGCCCGGCCCTGGAAAGCAACGCCGAACTGCGCCAGACCGTGGCCGACATCATTGCCGAAGTCCGGTCGCGCGGGGATGCGGCGCTGCTCGACTTCGGCAAGAAGTTCGACGGCCGGGCACCGGCCAGTCTTCTGGCCAGACGGCAAGAACTCAGCGCGGCCGTCGACGGCCTCGACCCGGAGCTGCTCGCGGCCATTGATATGGCCATCGACACCGTGGGTCGTTTTCACGCCGCCGGCAAGCCCGAAAACATCAGCATTGAAACCGCGCCCGGCGTGACCTGCCAGGCGCGCTGGCAGGCGCTGGATCCGGTGGGTCTGTACGTCCCGGCCGGCAGCGCGCCGCTGCCGTCGACCGCGATCATGCTCGCCGTCCCGGCCCGGCTGGCCGGGTGCCGACGCATCGTCCTGGCCACCCCGCCCAGCGCCGAAGGGCGCGCCGATGCGGCCGTGCTGGCCATCGCCCATCGTCTCGAGATCGACACGGTGCTGGTCTCGGGCGGCGCGCAAGCGGTGGCCGCGATGGCCTACGGCTCCGAGTCGGTGCCCCGCGTGACCAAGATCTTCGGGCCCGGCAACCGCTTCGTCACCGAAGCCAAGCGCCAGGTCGCCGAAAGCGCGGCCGGCGCTGCCCAGGATCTGCCGGCCGGCCCGTCGGAGGTGCTGGTGATCGCCGACGACTCGGCCAACCCCGACTTTGTGGCCATGGATCTGCTCTCCCAGTCCGAGCACGGGGCCGATTCGCAGGCCTTCCTGGTCACCGACAGCGCCGCGCTTGCCGCCGCGGTCAATCGATCGCTGGAGCGCCTGACGCCGACCCTGGAACGCGCCGAAACCGCGCGCATCGCGCTCGGCCACGGCGCCATCATCGTCGCCGACGACCTTGAACAAGCCGTTGCCATCAGCAACGAGTACGCGCCAGAACACCTCATCATCAGTACCCGCGACCCGCACGCGCTGTGTGATGCCACGACCTCGGCCGGCTCGGTCTTTCTCGGCCACTACACCCCCGAATCGCTGGGCGATTACATCTCCGGCACCAACCACGTTCTGCCCACCGCCGGCTGGGCGCGCGCCATCGGCGGGCTGTCGATCACCGACTTCATGCGGCGCATGACCGTCCAGGAAGCCTCGCCGAACGGCCTGCGCCAGCTGGGTCCCGCCGGCGCCCGCCTGGCCGCGC
>JBMCIV010000237.1:0-3222 GCA_048616735.1 Wenzhouxiangella sp.
CGGAGCCTACTCGACAACAGCACGGTCGAAGCCAAGTACCCCAAGCCGCGCAAACAAGGGCTTGCTAGAATGGCGGGATACTGACAAACCCGTTCGGGAGAGCATTCATGTCGATTCTCGAAAAATTACAAACACTGCGAAGCGTAGGCGGCGACACGCTCACCCGCGGCCTGGCCGACTCGGTCATCGAACGCTTCGCTTTGCAGGATGCGCGCCTGGAGCAGGCGGTCGACGACGCCCTCGGCGTCATCGAGTGCTGGCGCTCGGCTTATCCTGATCTGATCGAGGCCGACGAAGCCGACCAGCGCGACACGCTGCAGGCCGGGTTCGTCAACTTCTACGCCGACGATGCGGTCAATCCGTTCGTCGCCCTGGCCGGACGCGGGCCCTGGATCATCACCGCCAAGGGCGCGGTGCTGCACGACTCGGGCGGCTACGGCATGCTCGGCTTCGGTCATGCCCCCGACAAGATCATCCAGGCCATGAGCCAGCCGCACGTCATGGCCAACGTCATGACCCCCAGCTTCAGCCACCTCCGGCTGGTCGAAACGCTCAAGCGCGAGATCGGACACCGGCGCGACGACGGCTGCCCGTTCGAGCGCTTCCTGTGCATGAACTCCGGTTCCGAAGCCGTCACCGTGGCCGGGCGCATCGCCGACATCAACGCCAAGCTGATGACCGACCCGGGCGGCCCCAAAGCGGGCTTCCGAATCCAGCGGCTGTCGCTGACCGGCGGCTTCCACGGCCGCACCGAGCGCCCGGCGCGCTATTCCGACTCCACCCGTCGAACCTACGCCCGTCACCTGGCCTCGTTCCGCGACGACGACAGCCTGGTGACCGTGGCCCCCAACAACATCGAGGCGCTGCGCGAGATCTTCGCCCGCGCCGAGCGCGAGCAGGTGTTCTTCGAGGCGGTGTTCATGGAGCCGGTCATGGGCGAGGGCAACCCGGGCGCGGCCCTGGACCCGGCGTTCTACGCCGCTGCCCGCGAGCTGTGCGACCAGCACGGCACCTTGCTGCTGATGGACTCCATCCAGGCCGGGCTGCGCGCTCAGGGCACGCTGTCGGCGGTCGACTATCCCGGCTTCGAGGGTCTGCCGGGCCCCGACCTGGAGACCTATTCCAAGGCGCTCAACGCCGGTCAGTACCCGCTGTCGGTGCTGGCCATGAACCGGCGCGCGGCCGAGCTGTACCGCAAGGGGGTCTACGGCAACACCATGACCGCCAACCCGCGCGCCCTGGACGTGGGCGTGACGGTGCTCAACATGGTCACGCCCGAGCTGCGCGCCAACATCGTCGAGCGCGGCCGCGAATTCCTGGACAAGTTCGAGCGGCTCAAGGACGAGCTCGGCGGCCGCATCACCCGGGTCCAGGGCACCGGGCTGCTGTTTTCGGTGGAACTCGACGCCGGGCGCTACAAGGCCTACGGTGAGGGTTCGACCGAAGAATATCTGCGCATGCACGGCATCAACGTCATCCACGGCGGCGAGAACTCGCTGCGCTACACGCCGCCGTTTGCCGTCACCAGCGCCGAAGTCGACCTGATCGTGGACGCCACCCGCCAGGCCCTGCTCAACGGCCCGCTGAAGGCGGTCGATCAGGCGGCCTGAGCGCTTTCTCAGGTTTTGAGAAGCACCAGTGCTTGAATCCGTGGTGAGCCCTCACCACGGACAAGCATCATGCCGCAAGCAAGCTATCGCACGACAACCAGCAGCCACGCGATCCACGCCATCCTGCGCCACAGCGGCCAGATGGCCGGCGAACTGCTCGCCCTGACCAGTCTTTTTATCGGACTGTTCGCCAGCCTGCTGACGGCGGCCAGCTTTCTGTATTAAAAACTAGCCGCATGGCCCACTAGTCCTTTCCGTCGTCGAGCAGCGCCTGCTCTTTTTCCTCGGTCGGAATGTGGCGCACGTCCCGGCCTTCGACCAGGTAGTAGATGTACTCGCCGATGTTTTTGGCGTGGTCGCCGATACGCTCCAGCGATCGGGCGATCCAGATGGCGTTGAGAATACGGCTGGTCTTGCGCGGCTCTTCGGCCAGGTAGGTGTAGTACTGCCGCAGGATCGCCTCGTACTCGTCGTCGACCTTTTTATCGGCGCGGAACAGGCTCACCGCCACTTCCGGCACCATGCGCACGAAGCCATCGAGCGCGTCGCGCAGCATGGTGCGCACGTGCCCGGCCATGGTTTCGAGCTCGTAGTAGTTGTTTCGCGGGCGCTCGGATTCGCTCAGTACGATCGCCAGACGCGCGATCTTCTCGGCCTCGTCGCCGATCCGCTCCAGGTCGTTGACGGTCTTGACGATGGCCATGACCAGGCGCAGATCGCTGGCCGTGGGCTGGCGCCGCGCCAGGATCTGCATGGCTTCCTCATCGATGCGCTTTTCCATGAGGTTGACCTGATCGTCGGCGGCGATGACGGCTTCGGCCTTTTCGGTGTCGCCTTCCACCAGCGCGGCGATGGCGTCGGCCAGCATCTCTTCGGTGGTGCCGGCCATTTTCATGACGTGACTGCGCAGCGCCTCGAGCTCTTCATTGAAGCGCCGCGAGATGTGCTGATCAAAGTATTTTTCCATTAGATTCGCTCCAGCGAAATCTCAGATCGACAACTAGCTTAGACAGCCAATCATCCGTAACGTCCGGTGATGTAGTCTTCGGTCGCCTTCTTGGCAGGGTTGGTGAACAGCTTGGCGGTGTCGTCAAACTCGATCAACTCGCCAAGGTACATGTAGGCGGTGAAATCCGAAACCCGCGCGGCCTGCTGCATGTTGTGGGTGACGATGACAATCGTATACTGTTCCTTCAGCTCGATCATCAGTTCCTCGACTTTTGCCGTGGAAATCGGGTCCAGCGCCGAACACGGCTCGTCGAGCAGGATGATTTCCGGCTCGATGGCGATCGCGCGGGCAATCACCAGGCGCTGCTGCTGCCCGCCGGACAGGCCGAAGGCATTGTCCTGCAGGCGATCCTTGACCTCGTCCCACAGCGCTGCGGCACGCAGGGCCTTTTCCACCACCTCGGCCAGGGTGCGCTTATTGTTCACCCCCTGCAGGCGCAGACCGTAGGCCACGTTTTCAAATATGGATTTCGGGAAGGGGTTGGGTTTTTGAAACACCATGCCGACGCGCCGACGGTGCTCGGCGACGTCGACATCGCGGCTGTAGACATCCTGGCCGTCGATGATGATCGCGAGCGCGAACGCGCCGGTGAGCCGGGCTACG
>JBMCIV010000238.1:0-3219 GCA_048616735.1 Wenzhouxiangella sp.
GCTGACGGCGGTACCCTGCTGCTCGACGAAATCTCGGAGATGGAGCCGGGGCTGCAGGCCAAGCTGTTGCGCGTCCTGCAGGAGCGCGAGCTGCAGCGCCTGGGCAGCAACCAGACGGTGGCGTTGGACGTGCGCGTGATCGCCACCACCAACGTCGATCTGAAAGCCGCGGTGGTCGAAGGGCGGTTTCGCGAGGACTTGTACTACCGCTTGAACGTGTTTCCGCTGGACCTGCCGCGCCTGGCCGAGCGCCCCGGCGATATCCGGGCCCTGGCCGAGCGCGCGATTGCCCGCCACTGGCGCGGCAAAGCCGGCCCGCCGGCGCTGTCGGCGGCCGCCGTCAAGGCGCTGGAAGCGCATCCGTGGCCGGGCAACGTGCGCGAGCTGGAAAACGTGATGCAGCGGGCGCTGGTGCTGCTCGGCGAAGGCCGCGAAATCGGTTCCGGCGAACTGTTCTTCGAGCACGCCGAGCCGCTGGCGCAGCCGCAGGCAGCCGGTGCGGCGGCGCGCACGCTGGAAGAAACCGTGGCCGAGCGCGAGACCAGCGCCATCGTCGCCGCGCTGGAAGCCGAGCGCGGTCATCGCGGCAAGGCCGCGCGGCGCCTGGGCATCAGTCCGCGCACGCTGCGCTACAAGCTCTCGCGCCTGCGCCAGGCCGGGGTCGAGATTCCGGGCGAGGCTGGCCCGAAGTTTGCAGAAGCCCGCTCATGATTGATTTTTCGCGGTTGATGAATTTCAGGAGCAATTTGCGATGAGTGATATGGCCATCCAGCAGGTGCTGGCCCAAATGCGGGCGCTGCAGGTCCAGGCCGGCGGAACGCCGGAGCAGGCCGCGCCGGCCGAGCAGAACCGGTTTGCCGACCTGCTGCATCAGTCGATCAACAAGGTCGCCGAAAACCAGAGCGTGGCCGGCGAGTTGTCGACCTCGTTCTCCCAGGGCGACCCGGACACCGACCTGACCAGCGTGATGATCGCGATGCAGAAGTCGCGGGTCTCGTTCGAAGCCATGGTCGAGGTGCGCAACAAACTGGTCGAGGCGTACAATGAAATTCGCCGGATGCCGATCTGATCGGCGCTGATCGTTCGCTCGGAGAATCAGCCGCATGGCAGCTCAAAACCCCGTACAGAACAACTCCCCGCTGGCGTTGCTGGACACCGTCCCGGGGCTGCGCCAGCTGGTGCTGCTGATCGGCCTGGCGGCCGCGGTGGCCGCCGGTATCGGCATCGTGCTGTGGTCGCAGGAGGGCACCGAGCGGGTGTTGTTCAGCAACCTGACCGAGCGCGACGCGGCCGAGGTCGTGCGGGCGCTGGAAACCTCGGCCATCCCCTATACCTACGAGTCCGGCAGCGGCGTGATCACGGTGCCGTCCGAGGAGGTCCATTCGGCCCGGCTGATGCTGGCCGCCGAGGGTCTGCCCAACGGCGCCGGCGTCGGGCTGGAGATGCTCAACGAGTCCGACGGCATGGCCGACAGCCAGTTCATCGAAAGCGCCCGCTACCAGCGCTCGCTGGAAATCGAGCTGCAGCGAACCATTGCCAGCATCAACAGCGTCAGCGGTGCGCGCGTCCACCTGGCCATCCCGCGCCAGACGGTGTTCGTGCGCGAGCGCACGCCGGCCAGCGCGTCGGTGCTGCTGCAGCTGCACCAGGGCCGGCGGCTCGAGCCCGGGCAGGTCGATGCCATCGTCAACCTGGTCGCCTCGTCGGTGCCCGACATGGAGCGCTCGCAGATCTCGGTGATCGACGAGCAGGGCATGCTGTTGTCCTCGGAGCGCTCAGGCGCCGAGGATTCGGCGGCCGAAGGCGCCGATCGCCAGGTTCATCGGCTGGAAGATCGCCTGGCCCGGCGGGTCGAGGATCTGCTCTCGCCCATGGTCGGGCGCGGACGGGTCCGGGCCCAGGTCGCGGTGGACATGGACTTCACCAGCTCGCAGGAAACCCAGGAGCTGTACGACCCGGTCGACCCGGTGCTGCGCAGCGAGCAGAGCACCGAGGAAATCCGCTCGCTGGTCGATCCGGCGCGCGGCGTGCCCGGCGCGCTGGCCAACCAGCCGCTGCTCGAAGACATCGCCGGCGTGCTCGACGAGGATAACGAACAGGCCTCGGTGCCGCTGTCGCGCCAGAACCTGCGCAACTTCGAGATCAGCCGCACCATTCGCAACATCCAGTCCGGGCCGGGCACGGTCGAGCGGCTGTCGGTGGCCGTGGTTCTGGATGAGCCCAGCGCGACCGTGGATGGCGAAACCCAGCCCGACCCGTATACCGAAGAGGAGCTCGAGCGCCTGACCAGCCTGGTGCGCGAGGCGGTGGGCTTTGACGCCGAGCGCGGCGACTCGGTCAGCCTGGTGCAGGCGCCTTTCCGCGCGCTGGAGCTGGGCGATGACGTCGAGTTCGACAGCCCCGGCATTCTCGACCGGGTTGATTTCATGGGCATTTTCCGCATCATGGCAAGCGTGGTGATGGTGCTGCTGTTGATTTTGCTGGTGGTGCGCCCGCTGATGAAGACGCTGTCGGCGCCGCCGCCGCTGCGCACCCTCAACCTGCCGGGCGTCGCCCAGGGTCAGGCCAGCCTGCCGGCCGCCGAGCAGTCTTACGAGGCCGATAGCGGCACCAGCCGGCGCCGCGCCGGCTACCAGGAAAGTCTGAATACCGCCCGCTCGGTCGCCAGCCAGGATCCCAAGCGGGTGGCCAGCGTGGTCAAGCAGTGGGTGAACGAAGGTGGCTGATCGCCAGAGCGAATTGAGCGGCGCCGATCGCGCGGCGATCCTGCTGATGTCGCTGGGCGAGGAGCAGGCCTCCGAGGTCCTCAAGCACATGGGGGCCAAGGACGTGCAGCGCATCGGCGCGGCGATGGCGGCCATGCAGGCGGTCAACCGCGACCAGGCCGAGGAAGTGCTCGAGGCTTTCGTCAGCACGGTCGAGGACCAGACCGCGCTGGGCGTGGGATCGCACGACTACGTGCGCCGCGTGCTCAGCCAGGCCCTGGGCGAGAAGGGCGCCAACCTGATCGACCGTATCCTGATCGGGCGCGACAGCAAGGGCCTGGAAAACCTCAAATGGATGGACCCGCGCAGCGTCGCCGAGCTGATCCGCATGGAGCATCCGCAGATCATCGCCATCGTGCTGGCCTACCTGGAAGCCGACAACGCCGCCGAGGTGCTGTCCTCGCTGCCCGAGCGCATCCGTGCCGACGTCATCATGCGCCTGGCCACGCTCGAC
>JBMCIV010000239.1:0-3189 GCA_048616735.1 Wenzhouxiangella sp.
ACGCCATGGACGTGGGCGATCCCAGCAACTTCGAGCGCCTGGCCTGGTTTTATCGCGACCGCGACCTGCGCGACTCCGACATCCGCGCTTTCAGCGTCGGCGACGACGTCATCCGCCGAACTATTCAGGCGGTCGACCAGCGCTATCACATGGAAATCTGCCCGCACACCGCCTGCGCGGTGGAAGTTGTGCACATGCGGCGCAAATTCGGCCAATACCGACCCCACCTGGTGGCGGCCACGGCCCATCCGGCCAAGTTCGACGACGTCGTCGAGCCGCTGCTGGGCCGAACCGTCGAGCCCCCGCCGGCGCTGGCCGAACTGCTGGCGCGAGACAGTCAGGCCGAGGACCTGGCGGCCGATTTCGCTACCATGCGCCGGCGCCTGCTGGCGCTGGCGTCAGACTGACTCGACCTCATCCATCGACTGCTCGATCTCGTGCAGACGAGCGAGCAGTCGATCGCGCAGTTCAAACAAGCGCTCCGGGCTCACTGCAGCCGGCGCCTGCTCACCGCTGGCCCGGGCAGCGATCAGCGCTCGACCCGCCTTGTGGACCTCGTCGTGCAGGTCGTGCAGCTGCTGCAGTTTCGCCGGCGCGAGCTCCAGCGCGACCGCGTGATCGTCGAGCCAGCGCCCAAAAGCGCAGCCGGCCGCATCAAGCTCGGGCACCTGCTGACCAGTGTCGAGGAACTCAGCCACTCTTGCGACCCAGGACCGGTGCTCGACCATGGCAAAGATCAGGCGCAGCTGGGCGGCGCTTTTCGGGGGACGATGACGCCAGGAATCGCTGGGCTGCCATGAGCTGATCCATTCAGGCAGCGCGGCCGCCGGCATGGGCCTGGCGATACCGTAGCCCTGGGCGAGTTCACAGCCCAGATCGAGCAGGATCTCGCCGTGGCGCACCGTTTCTACGCCCTCGGCGATTGGCACGCGATCAAAAGCGGTCGACAAGCCCAGCACGCCGTTGAGGATGGCCAGGTCTTCGGGGTCATCGAGCATATCGCGCACGAAGCTCTGGTCGATCTTGAGCACTGCGGCCGGCAAGCACTTCAAGTAGCTCAGTGATGAATAGCCGGTGCCGAAGTCATCGAGGGCGCAGCGCACGCCCATGGCCTGGCACTGGCCGATGATGCTCGAGACCTTGGTCATATCGGCCAGCGCGCTGGTCTCAAGCACCTCGATTTCGAACTGCCCTTGCTGTACCGTCGGAAAGCGCGCCAGCGTCGATCGCAGCCCGTCCACGAAACCGCTCTGCTGCAGCTGCCGGGCGAAGACGTTAACGCTGACGCTCAGCGCCAGGCCCTGCGCATTCCACGAAGCGATCTGCTCGAGCGTGCGCTCGATCACCCACTCGCCCATGGCTAAAGCCAGGTCGTGATTTTCGACCAGCGGCAGAAACTGACCCGGTGCCAGCAGACCGCGCTCGGGATGCTGCCAGCGAATCAGGGCCTCGGCGCCAACAACCTCTCCGGAGCGCATGTTGACCTTGGGCTGATAGAACAGGACAAATTCGTTCTCGGCCAGGCCCCGGCGGATGCGGCGCTGGCTGTCGTGCAGCCCCCGGGTCGCCAGATCCTCTTCGCGATCGAAGAACTGGTAAGTTCCCTTGCCGGCGAGCTTGGCGCGGTACATCGCCTGGTCGGCCTGGCGCATCAGCTGGTCGGCGTCGACCGCCTCGGGCTGCGGGTACAGAGTCACGCCCAGGCTGGCCGACAGCCTGAGCTTGTTTTCGTCGACCACGAACGGCGCGGAGATGCTCTCGATCAGGCTTTCCAGCAACGCCTCGGCGTCGCTCCGTTCGGCAACGTCGAGCAGAACCAGCACCAGTTCATCACCGCCCAGACGCGAGACCGAGTCGCCGCCACGCAGCGTGGCCTGCACGCGGTCTGCGAGCTGGCAGAGCAAGCGATCGCCCATCTCGTGGCCAAAGGCCTCGTTGACCGCCTTGAAACCGTCCAGATCCAGATAGATCACCGCCAGCCCGGAATCGTGCCGCTGCATCTGGAGCATGGAATGCTTGAGTCGCTCGGCCAGCAGATGGCGATTGGGCAATCCGGTCAAGGCATCGTAGTTGCTGGCGTACTCGATCTGGCGTTCGTGCTGCTTGATGTCGCTGATGTCGTTGACCAGCGCGACGTACTGCACGGTGCGACCCTGACCATCGCGGACCGCGGTAATGGTCGTCTGCTGGGGGTAGAGTTCGCCGCTCTTGCGCCGGTTCCACATTTCACCCGACCAGTAACCCTCGCGCTCCAGGCTTTGCCACACGTCGCGATAAAAACTCGAGCCGTGTCGGCCCGAGCGCAGAAAGCGCGGGTTGCGCCCGAGCGCTTCGGCGCGCTCGTAGCCGGTAATACGGCTGAACGCGCTGTTGACTTCGACGATATCGCCACCGGCATCGGTAATGATCACGCCTTCACGGACGTGGGTAAAAACCGTGGCCAGCTGCTCCAGGCGCTCGTTGCTGCGCGCCAGCGCTTCGGTCTTTTCGCGCAGGTCGCGCTCGGCCTGCCTTTGGCGGGTCGTGATCTCGGTATAGACGATCAAGCCGCCGATGGTGCCGTCGAACTCGAACCAAGGCCGGCACTCCCAGCGCGTCCAGTCCAGCGTGCCGTCCGGATATTCAAACGGATCATCGTCGGCCGCCAGCACCTCGCCCTGCAGCACCCGACGGTGCACCTCGCGCAGTTTCTGCGGCAGGTCCGGAAAGACTTCGTAGTGGTGTTTGCCGATGATATCGCGATCGCTCACGTTGAAAATGTCGAGATAGTTCTGGCTGACATAGATGTAGTTCATGTCGCGATCGTGCACGGCCACGGCATAGCGCGCGTGCTCGATGATATAGCGCAGCAGATGGCGCGAATGCTCGAGTCTTTCTTCGGCCTCGTGGCGGTCCGTGACATCCATCAGCACGCCGTTTATGCCGGTGACCGTGCCGTGCCGGTCGCGCGTCAGCCAGGTATGATCCTGGATCCAGATCCAGCGCCCCTCGCCGTGCCACAGGCGGTAGGTTTGCTTGTAGTCGTCCGGGCCTTGTGCGAAGTGACGCTCAACCTCGGTCTCTATGCGCGCGAGGTCGTCGGGATGAATCAACGAGTCGTAGCGCAGGTTTCCGGACTGGAAGCTCTCCGCTTCGTGGCCCAGGATAGAGGCGCTTTCGCTGACGTAGCTGACCGGCCAGCCCGCCTCG
>JBMCIV010000240.1:0-3163 GCA_048616735.1 Wenzhouxiangella sp.
CCGCAGGCCACGCAAGCGCAGTGGCTGGAGGGGATCGAGCGCATCCGCGCCCAGGCCTCGGCCGAGCAGGGCGCGCGCTTTGTCGAAATCCGGCGCGCGCTGATTGCTGCCCTGCACGAGGCCGGCGCCGTGCTGCTGCTCGGAGCGGACGCTCCGCAGATCCTCAACATCCCCGGCGACGCCATCCATCACGAGCTCGAAACCTACGTCGCCAGCGGTCTGTCGCCAGCCGCGGCACTGGCAACCGGGACGATCAACGTCGCCCGCTACCTCGATCAGGCCGAACGCTACGGCTGCCTGAAGCCCGGCTGCATCGCCGACCTGGTCCTGCTGGAGGCCAACCCGCTAGACGACATCCGCAACAGCCGCAAGATCGAGGGCGTGATGCGCGCAGGCCGCTGGTTCGACCGCGAGACCCTGGACCGGATGCTCGAGGAGGTGGCCGCGCGCGCGACGGGAAAGCCGTGAGCGCCGCTTCGTCCTGGCTGGAAGGGGTGGTGCACGATCCGCTCAGCTACGGCGAGCGCCTGGAGCGGCGCTCCCTGGATGATATTGAGCTGGCTGTCATCCACGCCACCGAATTACCGGACCTGGCCATGGCCCGTGAATACGGTGAGCGCATCCATTACCCGGTATCGGGCACCGGCAACAGCGGCCACTTTTATATCGACCGCGACGGCAGCCTCGAGCAGTGGGTGGCCCTGGATCGGATCGCCCATCACGTGGCCGGACATAATCGCGCCGCGATCGGCATCGAACTGGTCAACCGGGGCCGCTACCCGCACTGGCTGGACAGCCATCATCAGGACTGGCCCCAGCCATCGACGCCGGCTCAGATTGCGACCCTGATCGAGCTGCTCAACGCGCTCCAGCGCCAGCTGCCGGGACTGCGGCACATCGCCGGGCACGACCAGCTCGACGTGCGCTTTGTTGCCGCCAGCGACGCCCCCGAGCGCCAGGTCCGGCGCAAGCTCGACCCGGGGCCGGACTTCCCGTGGGATCGCGTGATCAAGGCAACCGGGCTGACGGCGTTTATTGATCCCCGCCAGTAGCGGATTTAAGCGCCGCGGCCACGATTTCGCCCACGTCCGGACTCAGTCGCCCGCCGGCCAGGCGCTCCAGCTCCGCGCGCATCTGCTCAGCCCGGTCGGGCTCGTAGCGCCGCCAGCGAGCGAACGCCCCGACCAGGCGCGCGGCCACCTGCGGATTGATCGCGTCGAGCTGGGCCACGATATCGGCGACCTGCCGGTAGCCGGCGCCGTCGGCGCGATGAAACGCGACCGGGTTGGCCATGGCGAAGCTGCCGACCACGGCGCGGACCTTGTTGGGGTTTTTCAGGCTGAACGCCGCGTGCGCCATGAGCTGCGGCAGATGATCGGTCACCGCCGGGTCCGGGCGCGTCGCCTGAACGGCAAACCACTTGTCCAGGACCAGGGCATTATCGGCGAAGCGTTCGGCGAAATCGGCCAGCGCCGGCTTGGCTTCTGCGGCATCGGCGTGGACCAGGGCGCGCAGGGCCGCAAAGCGGTCGGTCATGTTGTCGGCGCGCTGGTACTGGGCCTCGGCCTGCACCGACCAGTTCGGATCGCTGGCTGCCGACAGCCAGTGCAGCGCCGTGTTCTTGAGCCGTCGGCGACCGATTTCAGGCCCGTCCGGGCGCCACTCGCGGCCGTCGTCTAGTCTCTGGTAGACAGCGTTGAGCTCAGCGGTCAGGTGATCGGCCAAGTAGGTGGCCAGGTCGCTGCGGGCGCGGTGGATCGCCTGCGGGTCAACCCGGTCGCGCTGCTCAGCCAGTTCGGCTTCCGAGGGCAGCGACAAAAGTTCGGCCGCCAGCGCCGGATCGAGGTCAGGATCGGCGAGGATGGCGCGCCACGCCGAGGCCAGCAGGCCCACGGTATCGGGCAGCCCGCCGGGGCCGTCGATCCCCTCGTGCAGGATGCGCTCGGCCAGGCGTCGACCGGCGCGCCAGCGGTTGACCGCATCCGGGTCGAACCCGGCCAGCCGCGCCAGCTGCGCCAGCGACCACTCGTACTCCAGGTGCACCGGCGCCGAAAAATCGCGCAGCAGCGACGGCAGGGCGTCGGCCGGCAGGCCCTTGAACCGGTACTCGGCGCGATCCTGGTCCAGCACCAGGGTCACGGTTTCGCTCGGCTCTGCGTCGGAGCCGACCAGCGCGCTTTTCAGCGGCCGGTTGTCGGCGTCGAGGAAACCGACGGCCACCGGCATCATCAGCGGCCCGAGCTCGGCGTTGTCGGGGTGGTCGGGCAGCGTTTGCTCCAGCGTCAGCACCAGTTCGCCCTGGTCGTCGTCGAAACGGGTCCCGGCCCGCACCGTTGGCGTTCCGACCTGACGGTACCAGCGCTCGAAGCCTGTCAGGTCACGGCCGTTGGCGTCGGCCATGGCGGCCAGGAAGTCGTCGCAGGTCACCGCCTGACCGTCGTGGCGCTGGAAGTACAGATCCAGGCCGCGCCGGAAGCCGTCACGACCCAGCAGGGTCTGGTACATCCGGACCACCTCGGCGCCCTTTTCATAGACCGTGGCGGTGTAGAAGTTATTGATTTCGAGATAGCGCTCCGGGCGCACCGGATGGGCCATGGGCCCGGCGTCCTCCGGCATCTGCCGGGCGATCAGGTCGGCCACATCCTGGATGCGCTTGACCGGGCGCGAGTGCAGGTCGCTGGTAAATTCCTGGTCGCGGAAGACGGTCAGGCCCTCCTTGAGCGTGAGCTGGAACCAGTCACGGCAGGTGACCCGGTTGCCGGTCCAGTTGTGAAAATACTCATGCGCGATGACCGCTTCGACCGCCTCGAAGTCAGCGTCGGTGGCGGTTTCATGATCGGCCAGGACGTAGCGCGCATTGAAGATATTGAGCGACTTGTTCTCCATCGCACCCATGTTGAAATCATGCGTGGCGACGATGTGGTAGACATCAAGATCGTACTCCAGCCCGAAGCGCTGTTCGTCCCAGCGCATGGCGCGCTGCAGGCTGCCCATGGCGTGGGCGAGACGACCGAGGCTGTCGGGCTCTGAATGGATATGCAGGTCAACGGCGCGGCCGGAAGCGGTGGTGAAGGTATCGCTGACCGAGGCCAGCCGGCCGGCCGCGACCGCGAACAGGTAGCTGGGCTTGGGGAACGGATCGTCCCAGACCGTGTAATGTTCG